>JBGARM010000178.1:0-6351 GCA_044230215.1 Thermoanaerobaculia bacterium
CTGCTCTTCGACCGCGCCGCCGCGCATCGCCGCGAGCTGGCCCTCGTACTTCTTCATGCCGTTGGCCATGCCGCGGATCCGCGCGTAGTTGGCGAGCTCGACCTCCTTGCCGCGCAGGTTCTCCATCTCCAGCAGGGCGATCTCGTCCTTCGACCAGCGCACCGACTGCGGCAGGGTGAACTTGTGCGCCATCTCGACCTCGTCTGAAGTTCGATACCGGAAGGTGCGCCCCGGATAGCCGGCGATCCAGACGAAATCGCCCTCCTTTACCCCCTCGGTCGCCATCTTCATGAAGTGCTGGGGACGGTAGGGGACGTTCCCCTTCGCGAAGTCGGCGGGCTTGCCGTCCGGTCCGACATAGGCGCGCAGGAAGCCGAAGTCGCCGGTGTGGCGCGGCCACATCCAGTTGTCGATCTCGCCGCCGAAGTTGCCGATCCCTTCACCCGAGGCGTAGGCCAGGCGCACGTCGCGGATCTCCATCTGGGTGATCTCGAGGAAGAGCGAGCCTTCGTAGAACCGCGCCACGCTGCAGCGCCGGCCGCCCGGCTTCTCGCAGGCGTCGACCAGCTCGCGGCTGCGACGCTCGACCTGGCGCGCATAGTCGGCGTCGGTGAGCTTGACCAGCGGGTTCCCCAGCACCTCTTTCGTCACGTCGCGGATGCCCGTCGTCACGTAGACGTAGGTTCCCGGCGCCGCCGGCAGCTCGTCGGCGGGTTTCGCCGCCAGGAAGCCGTTCTCGATCAGGTTGCTATCGGTCGTGGAGTTGAACTGCAGGGAACCGTAGACGCAGTGGTGGTTGGTGATGATCAGCCCTTGCGGCGAGACGAACGAGGCGGTGCAGCCGCCGAGCGAGACCACCGCGCCCATCGGATCGCCGGTCAGGTCGGCGAGCTTCGCCGGATCGAGCGCCATGCCTGCCGCGCGGAGCTCCGGCGCGAGATCGGGAATCTGGGACGGCATCCACATGCCTTCGTCCGCGGGCAGAGCGGCGGCGAGGAGCAGCAAGGCGCCGCCGGCTGCCGAAAGTCGCATCTTCATCGCATTCTCCTTGGGGTCCAGGGCGAGGCCGACGACCGTTTTCGTCGCGACGCTCGGCGGGCGAATCCGGGGGTGACCCCGTGTCCCGCCTGCCGGACTTCAAGTGTAGGCCGCGCCCCGGCTCGGCGCTCCTCTCCCAATGGGTAGGCCTCAGCTCCGGCCGGCGGCGCCCGGGCGGCCCTGCCTCGCGCTCGCCTGCCGCCGCGCCGCCTCGGCGACGCCCGCGGCGAGATCGAACTGCGGCGCCCAACCGGTCAGGGACTGCAACCTGGCGATCGCCAGAACGTTGCGGTCCACACCGGCAGGGAGCCCGCCGCCGGAGCGCCGCATTACCGGGAGCCCGACGGCCCGCTCGACCGCCGCGACGACCTCGGCGAGCGAGCTGCCGACACCCGTCGCGACGTGCACGGTCTCGTTGCGCACCGGCCGGTCGAGGAGCGCGACGATCGCCGCGACGAAGTCGTCGACGAACAGGTAGTCGCGCACCTGGGAGCCGTCACCCCAGCACTCGAGCGGCTCGCCGCGAGCGGCGCGGTCGAGGAAGATGTCGATGACGCCCTGCGGCAGGACGCCCAGCCGCTGCCTGCCGTAGACGTTGCCGGCGCGCGCGATGAGAAAGGTCGCGTCGCCCCGGCGGGCGCGGAAGCGGATCATCTCCTCCGCCAGGAGCTTGCCGACGCCGTAGGCACTCTCGGGAGCCGTCGCGCTCTCCTCCGTCCACGCCCCTTGCGCGGCGGAACCGTAGATCGCTCCGCCGGAGGAGAGAAACAGGAGCCGTCTCCCCGGTTCCAGCGCCATGGCGTCGAGCAGGACGGCGAGCGGCCGGAGGCTGCGCTCGACCTCCGGCAGGAGATCCCGCGGCGCCACCGCCGGCACGGTCGACCCGATGCAGTCGATGACGAGATCGATGTCGCGCAGGGAGTGAGCCACCGCCACCGGATCGAGCGCTTCGGCGGCGAGGACTTCGGCGCCGGCGCTGCGCAGGGTCGGATCGAGCAGCTCCGGCCGCCGGCAGAAGAGCCGCAGGCGGGCGCAGCGGCCGACCAGCCCGCGGGCCAGCGCCCCGCCGAGAAAGCCGCCGGCTCCACGCACCAGCACGCTGCTCGCCGCGAGGTCACCGAAGTGGATCAAAGTCGCAGCAGCCTAGCAGGGTGCCGGCGCCGTCCCCGCCGGGTTCGCCGACGAGACCCTCTCCATGATCGAATGCCAGCTTCCATGAACGGCCCCCAACGGCTGTCGATCGTCGTCCCGGTCTACCGCGGCGAGAGCTTTCTCGGCCAACTCGTGGAGGAGATCGACCAGCTGCGCGCGGCGTTGCAGAAGGCCGGCTCGCCGATCGTTCTCGAGCGCGCGGTCTTCGTCGACGACGCCGCGGTCGACGGGTCAGCGAGACTGCTGGACGGGCTCGCGGCGGCGCGGCCCTGGGTCGAAATCGTCCACCTCGAGCGCAACGCCGGCCAGCATGCCGCCACGGCTGTCGGCTTCGCGCGATGCCAGGCCGATTGGATCGCCACCCTGGACGAGGACCTGCAACACCGGCCGAGGGTGCTGCTCGAGCTCCTCGCCGCAGCCGCGTCGGCCTCCGCCGACCTCGCCTATGCCGCCCCTCTGGGCTCCGTCCACCGAACCTTCTACCGCGACTTCTCTTCGCGCCTGGCGAAACGCTGCATCTGCCGGCTCTCCGGCAATCCCAACGTCCGCCACTTCAACAGCTTCCGGCTCGTGCGCGGCGCCGTCGCCCGGGCGGCGGCCGGAATGTTCGAGAGCGACGGCTATCTCGACATCGCCCTGTCGTGGTTCACCGAACGCGTCATCGCGGTGCCGGTGGCGCTGGTCGACCGCCGCGATGTCGCCGGCCAGCCCAGCGGCTACGACTTCCTCGCCCTGGCGCGCCACGCGCAGCGCATGATCACGAGCTCCTGGAGCGGGCCACCGCACACCGGCGCGGAACGGGTCCGGCCGGCGATCGACCGCTCGCAGGACGCCGTGTTGCGCGATTTTCTCGCCGACCTGCCCGGATCGGCAGGCGAAGGGGCCGGCAGCGCATGCTAAATTTCGCCCGCTATGACCTCCGCAGAACGTGAAACCCTCGACATCGATGTGCTCTTCGTCGGCGCCGGGCCGGCGAGCCTCGCCGGCGCCTACCATCTTGCGAAGCTGATCGCGAACCACAATGTCCGGGCCACCGGGAGCGCGCGCATCGAGCTGTCGATCGCGGTGCTCGAGAAGGGCAGCGAAGTCGGCGCCCACGGCTTTTCGGGCGCGATCGTCGATCCACGGAGCCTGCGCGAGCTCTTCCCGGACAAGTTCGCCGCCATCCCGTTCGAAGCCGAGGTCGGCCGCGAGCACCTCTGGTGGCTGACCGAGCAGAAGGCGATCTCGCTCCCCGAGCCGCCGCCGCTCAAGAATCACGGCAATTACGTCGCCTCGCTCGGCAAGCTGGTCAAGTGGATGGCGAAGGAGGTCGAAGCGCTCGGGGTCGACATCTTCTGCGAATTCCCCGGGCGGACGCTGCTCTACGAGGACTCCGCCGAAGGTCCCGGCCGGCGAGTCGCCGGAGTGCGCACCGGCGACAAGGGTATCGGCAAGGACGGCAAGCGCAAGGCGAACTTCGAGCCCGGAGTCGACATCCGCAGCCAGATGACCGTGCTCGGCGAGGGCCCGCGCGGCACCCTCGCCAAGCAGCTCGACAGCCGTTTCGGGCTGTCCGCGGGCAGGAATCCGCAGGTCTACGCTCTCGGCATCAAGGAGGTCTGGGAGCTGCCGCAGGGGCGCTTCGAGCCAGGCGAGATCTGGCACACCATGGGCTGGCCGATGTGGCCGGACCACTTCGGCGGCGGCTTCATCTACGGCATGCAGGACAATCTGCTGATCGTCGGCCTGGTCTACGGTCTCGACTACGAGAATCCGCTCGACGATCCGCACCTCGAGTTCCAGCGCATGAAGACGCATCCGGCGCTCGCGCAACTGCTCGCCGGCGGCACCATGTCCTACTACGGCGCCAAGGCGATTCCGGAGAGCGGCTACTGGGCGATGCCGAAGCTCGGCGGCGACGGCTTCTGCCTGATCGGCGACAGCGGCGGCTTCGTCGACGGCCAGCGCCTCAAGGGGATTCACCTGGCGGTGAAATCCGGCATGCTGGCCGCAGAGTCGATCTACGCCGCGGCGGCGGCCGGGCGGCCGATCGCCTCCGCCGGCGACGACTATCCGCAGCTCTTCGAGGCGAGCTGGGCGAAGACCGAGCTGTGGAAGAGCCGCAACTTCCATCAGGGGTTCGAGCGCGGCGGCTTCGACGCCATGGTCAACGCGGCGCTCGGCGTCGTCTCCGGCGGCAAGGGCTGGGGCCTCGTCGACCGCCTGCCCGCCGAGGCCGGCCACGAGCGGCTGCACCGCCTCGACACCGAGCGCGCCGACTACCGGAAGCCCTTGCCGGTCGCCTACGACGGCAAACTGACTTTCGACCGTCTGGCCGACGTCTACAACTCCGGCGCGGCGCAGGAGGAGGATCAGCCCGTGCACCTCCTGGTCGCCGACACCTCGATCTGCGTCGACCGCTGCGTTCGCGAGTTCGGCAACCCGTGCACCCGCTTCTGCCCCGCCGCGGTCTACGAGATGGTCGACGACAGCACCGTGCCCGCCGGCAAGCGGCTGCAGATCAACGCCTCGAACTGCGTGCACTGCAAGACCTGCGACATCCTGGATCCGTACCAGATCATCGACTGGGTGCCACCGGAGGGCGGCAGCGGTCCGAACTACGGCAAGATGTGACCTCCCCGACTTGGACGCTCCGGCCTATCCGGCCGAGGAGAAGAGCATGAACGTCGCCAGAACCGCGCTCGACTTCAACCTCTTTCCGATCGACGACGAGCGGCGCCTGTTCATCTCGCCGGCGATTCGCGACTGGAGCCACCTCGACACCGCCGGGGTGCGGGTGGTGATCGATCTCGAAGGCGGCATCGACCACGGCGTGCCGGTGCTGCCCAACCACACGCTCTATCTCTACTTTCCGATCTTCGATGAGAATCTGCCCGATCTCGATCGGCTGCACGGCATCGCCCAGCTCGGGGCGCGCCTGGTGCGCTCGGGGCAGCCAGTGCTCTCGCATTGCGGCGCCGGCTTCAACCGCTCGGCGCTCGTCGCCGGCCTGATTCTCGTCGAGCTCGGGTGGAGCGGAGCGGAAGCCGTGAAGCGGCTGCGCGAGCGTCGGCCCGGCGCGCTCTTCAACGAGACCTTCGCCGGCTACCTGGGCGGGCGCTAGCCCGCTAGAAACGAAGCCAGGCGGCCGCCGGCGAACCGGCGGGCAATTTCTCCAGCGGCAGACACTCGACTTCGCCTCCCCGCGAGAGCGTCGCATGGACGGCGCGCTCGAGGAGATCCTCGTCGCCCGGCGCCGGTATCGCCCGCTCCTCCATGAGACCGTGCTGCTCGTCGTACCTTCCCCAGCGCTCCAGCCGATCGGAGAGGAGAAGGTGCGCCACCCTGCCCGCTTCCGCGGCCGGCAGCACCTCGGCGAGACCGGTCACCAGCGCCGGCCGTCCGCCGCAGGCGGACTCGCGCAACCGCCGCGACCGTTCGCGGTCCCACCAGGCGGTCGCCACCGGCAACGACCGCCGCCAGAGCTCCTCGTCGGTGAGATGGTCGGGGCTGCCGGCGACGCAGCGGTCGACGAGGCGGGCGTCGCGCAGCGCGGCGGTCACGAGCGGCAGATAGGACTCCACCGCCGCGAGCACGATCGGCGCATTGCGCTCCGGCAGGAGCGGCGCGATTCCCTCCCAGAGGCGGCGGAAGTAGTGCTCGAGGTCGCGATCCCGGCTATCGTCGGCGTTCCCCCCCTGGCCGTGGACGATCGCGCCGCGCTCGCCCAGGGCCGAAGACGAGGCGCTGTGCAACTGGCGCTGCTGGTCGTAGAGGTAGCCGGTAGCGGCGGCAAAGCTCGTCGGCATCTCCGGCAGCTCGATCCGGCGCACCCCGAAGGCCGATCCTTCGAGCACCCGCACGTCGCTCAGAGAAAGCGCCAGGACGTAGAAGTGCTCGGCCGACTTCGACAGCGGCAGCAGAGGGCGGAGTTGGAACTGCGGTCCGACGTGCGCTGCCTCGTGGAGGGTGAACGGCGTGGAGACGAACTGGAAGAAGCCCGGCGCGGCGAAGTAGGCGAGGCCGTCGAACGACTCCGGAAGCGCGCGCTCCACTCTGACCGAGGCGCGCGCCGGCCCCAGCAGCTCTTCCCGCACCGCCTCCGAGGCGCCGGCCTCGACGAGGTGCGCCTCGGCGAGGCGCAATCCCTGGCGCCAGCGATTCAGATTGGCGCGCGCG
>JBGARM010000179.1:0-6350 GCA_044230215.1 Thermoanaerobaculia bacterium
CTCGGTAAAGGCCAGCTCGAGCGGCGGCGGTCGGTCGGTGTGGCGAGGAGCCTCGCCCTGCTCAAGCGCCGAGAATCCGAATCGAACGCCACCGCCGCCCTACCGGCGGTGGCGGGATCCTCAGAACCGAGGGTACACGGCTGTGCCGAGGCTCGCCCAGCCAGTGGAAGTGCGGCGAGCGGGTACCGAGCAGCGCAGAGCCCGAGGAGGGAGCAGAGGGGCCCCCGAGGGGCGAGCAGCGCAGCGTACCCGCTCGCCAACTACCACCGGCGCCCCAAGGCGAGCCTGCGATTATGGTGAGCCCGGGAATCAGACCGGATTGGGAATGTCGATGAACTCGTGGGCGAGGCCGAAGCGGGCGGCGAGGTGCTCGCCCAGGGCCTGGATGCCGAGCCGTTCGCTGGCGTAGTGGCCGACGGCGAGGAAGTGAATGCGGTTCTCGCGCGCCACGTTCATCACCCATTCGGTCGGCTCGCCGGTGATGTAGGCGTCGAGGCCGGCGGCGATCGCCTGATGCAGCTCGCCGGCGGCGCCGCCGCTCACCATGCCGACGGTCGAAATCTCGTCGGGTCCGAACAGGAAGGAGAGCGGCTCCTGGCCGAAGACCTTGCGACAGCGCCCAACCAGCTCCTCGCGCGAGACCGGTTCGGGATAGCGACCGCGAAAGCCGATCGGCAGGCCATGGTAGTCGGCGAACGGCTCGACCGAATAGAGCCCGAGGCGTTTCACCGCCAGAATGTTGTTGCCGAGCTCGGGATGGCGGTCGAGCGGCAGATGGTAGGCGAGCAGGTGGATGCCGGCCTCGATCAGCGTCGCGACACGGGCGTAGGTATGTCCGGTGAGCTGGCGCGGCGTGCCGTCCCAGAAGATGCCGTGGTGAACCAGAACGGCATCGGCGCCGGCGTCGCGGGCGCGCTCGAAGAGCTCGACGCACGAGGAGACGCCGGTCGCGACCTTGCGGATCGGCCGGCGCCCCTGGACCTGGAGCCCGTTCGGGCCGTAGTCCTTGCCGGAGCTGGCTTCCAGCAGCCGGTCCAGATGCCCGGTCAACTCGGCTATCGACAGCTCTCCGTGCGACATGACGGCCTCGATTCCTGGAGAAAGAAAACGGGCCGGATCGTCTCCGACCCGGCCCGATTCTAGATCCACTGCGGATGTTGCGTCAGCGACGCGGACCGCGCGAGTCGCGACCGCCGCCGCTGCGGCCGCCACGCTCCGGGCGGCCACCACGGCCGCCGCGATCTCCGCCGCGGCCCCCGGGGGGACCTTCGGCCCGCGGCGGGCGCTCGTCCTCGCTCATGCCCATGCCGGCGTAAGCCGCCGGATCGTAGTCCGGAGCCTCGACGATGACCGCCTTGCGGGACAGACGGACGCGGCCGGTGTCATCGATGTCGATGACCTTGACCGTGAGCTCGTCGCCCTCCTTGACGACATCGGACGTCTCGCGCACCCGGTAGGGGGCGAGCTCGCTGATGTGCACCAGGCCGTCGGTGCCGGGCATGATCTCGACGAAGCAGCCGTAGGCCTCGACGCGACGCACGGTGCCGGTGTAGACCTTGCCGATCTCCGGCACCTCGGTCAGGCGCTCGATCATCTGGATCGCGCGCTTGGCAGCCTCGGCATCGGGGGAGGCGATGATCACGCGGCCGTCGTTCTCGACCTCGACCTGGCAGCCGGTCTCCTCGACGATCGACCGGATGGTCTTGCCACCGGGTCCGATGATGTCGCGGATCTTCTCCTTGTTGATCTGCAGCGTGTAGAGCCGCGGCGCGAAGTTAGAGAGATCGTGGCGCGGAGTGCCGATGATCGCTTCCATCTTGCCGAGGATATGCAGCCGGCCCAACCGGGCCTGCTCGAGGGCGGTCTCCATGACCGACTTCGAGACGCCGCCGACCTTGATATCCATCTGCAGGGCGGTGATGCCCTTGCGCGTGCCGGCGACCTTGAAGTCCATGTCGCCGTAGTGGTCTTCCTGGCCGGCGATGTCGGTCAGGACGGCGAAGTTGTCGCCGCGCTGCACGAGGCCCATGGCGACGCCGGCGACCGGCGCGAGAAGCGGCACGCCGGCGTCGAACAGAGCCAGCGAGCCGCCGCAGACCGTCGCCATCGACGACGAGCCGTTCGACTCGAGGATGTCGGAGACGACGCGGATGGTGTACGGGAAGTCCTCCTCGTGCGGCAGCACCGGCAGGAGAGCCCGGCGGGCGAGAACGCCGTGGCCGATCTCGCGCCGGCTGGCGCCGCGCATGAACTTCACCTCACCGACCGAGAACGGCGGGAAGTTGTAGTGCAGGAGGAACTTCTGCTTGCTCTCGCCGTCGTACTCCTCGATGATCTGGGCGTCGCGCTGCGTGCCCAGCGTGACCGTCGCGAGCGCCTGCGTCTCGCCGCGGGTGAAGAGCGCCGAGCCGTGGGTGCGCGGCAGCACGCCGACTTCGATGTCGATCGCCCGGATCTCGTCGAGCTTGCGCGAGTCGAAGCGGATGCGGTCGTTGAGCACCGAGTCGTAGAGCGTCTCTTCCTCGAGGGTCTCGATGACCTTCTTCGCCTGCGACCGCTTGGTCGGGTTGTCCTCCGGGATCGAACCCAGGTACTCCTTGACCACGGCGGACAGGGCGTCCTTGCGCTCGAACTTGCCCGAGGTGTGCAGAGCCGACTTGAGCTGCGCGCCGATAGCGCCGCGGACCTCGTGGTAGAGCTCCTGCGGGTACGCCTCCGGCGCGGTCCACGCCGGCTTCGACAGGCCGCGCTCGCGGAACATCGAGATCTGCGCCTGGATGATCTTCTGCAGCTCGGCGTGACCTGCCCAGATGCAGTCGAGGAGGGTCTGCTCGGAGAGCTGGTTGGCCCCCGCCTCGACCATCATGACGGCCTCTTCGGTGCCGACGACCACGAGGTCGAGGTCGGCGACGTCACGCTGGCTGTTGGTCGGATTGAAGACGACCTGGCCGTCGATCAGGCCGACGCGCACCGCGGCGATGGGATGGTAGAACGGGATCTCGGAAAGGACGAGCGCCGTCGAGGCGCCGTTGATCGCGAGGATGTCGGGATCGTGCTCGCCGTCGGCCGAGAGGACGAAGGAGATGATCTGCGTTTCGCTGGTGTAGCCGGGCGGGAACAGGGGGCGGAGCGGTCGGTCGATCAACCGCGCGGTGATGGTCTCCTTCTCGGTGGCCCGGCCTTCGCGCTTGAAGAAGCCGCCCGGAATGCGTCCGGCCGCGTAGGCGTACTCGCGGTAGTCGACAGTCAGCGGCAGGAAGTCGCGCGGCATGGTGCTCGCCTGCATGCAGGCGGTGGTGAGGACGACGGTATCGCCGAGGCGGACGACGCACGCGCCGTGGGCCTGCTTGGCGATGTGGCCGGTCTCGAGAGAGAGGCTCTCCGAGCCGACCTGGACTGTTCTCTGCGTTTTCATTGATTTTCCTTGATCTGCATGGAACGGCAAGAACTGCGGCTAGGAGGGGGCGACCCGGCCGCCGGCCTCCCGAGGGAGGCCGTGATCGGGTGCGCTTCCGCCGCCGTTCGAAAGATGTTTACTTGCGGATTCCCAGGCGCTCGATGACCTGGCGATAGCGCTCGGCGTCGCGGCGCTTCATGTAGTCGAGCAGGCGGCGGCGCTGGCCGACCAGCTTCAGCAGGCCGCGGCGGCTGTGGTGATCCTTGGTGTGGGTCTTGAAGTGGCCGGTCAGCTCATTGATCCGCTGCGTGAGCAGCGCGATCTGCACGTCGGTCGAGCCGGTGTCGGTGTCGTGGATCCGGAAATCCTGGATGATCGCTGCCTTGTCCTGATGCAAGTCTCTTCTCCTTCTTGGGGTGGCGATCGCTCGGGACCGCCCAAGTTTGAGGTCGCTCTGTCTATATCCTTGAAAAGCCTACCATATCGCCGCCGCCCTTGAACACGATCCGGGGCTGCAGGACGGCGGTCCCGGAGCTGCCCAGGGATTCGACGACCGAGCCGACGGCGATGAGCTCGCCCACCCGGTCGACCATCCGCACCCAGTCCCCGGCCGCGCCGCCGAGGGCGGCCGAGAGAACCGTCTGTCCGTTCACCGCCCGGCGCTCCTGCAGGGCGTCGAGGGTCGCGGTAGCGAAGGGCAGCGGGATGCGCGCGAGCGGCATCCAGGCCTCGTCGAGCGCGATGCCGCCGGCATGGCGCCGGTTCGCCTCGGCAAGGGTCAAGGCCTGGGCGACGTCGAACCAGAGGCCCGGCTTGCCGATCCGGGTGCGGCGCAGGGTCGACAGATGGGCCCCCGTGCCGACCTTGGCGCCGACCTCGTGCGCGAGACTCCGCGCGTAGGTGCCGGAGCTGCAGGTGAGGCGGAAGTCGATCCGGTCGGCGGCGAGGTCGGTGAGGCGGGCGAACTCGTCGACCGTCACCGTCTTGTTGGCGACCGGAACCTCTTCGCCGCGTCGCGCCATCTCGTAGAGCTTGACGCCCTGGATCTTGTGCGCGCTGTAGGCGGGGAGGCGTTGCTCGAAAGTGCCGGTGAGGGAGGCCATCGCCGCATCGACCGCGGTCGCTTCGAGGCCGCTGGTCGGGCGCTCGGCGACCACCCGACCCGAAGCGTCGTAGGTGTCGGTTTCGCGACCGAAGGTGATCGTCCCTTCGTAGACCTTGCGCGCCTGGATCAGGAACCGCGTGAGGCGGGTCGCCTGCCCGAGGGTCACCAGCAGGAGGCCGGTAGCGTCGGGATCGAGCGTGCCGCAGTGCCCGACCCGCTTCTGCTTGAAGATCCGGCGGACCATCTGCACGACGTCATGCGACGTGCAACCGCCCTCCTTGTCCACCAGGAGCAGGCCGTCAAGCGTCATGGCTGGTCTCCAAGCGGCGGACCTCCAGCGCGGCGGCTAAATCGGCGACGAGCTCGCGCTTCAGGGCCGCGAGGTCGCCGCTGACTTTGCAGCCGGCGGCGTTCTTGTGACCACCGCCGTCGCGACGCCCGGCGACCGCCTGAACGTCGACCGGACCGCGGCTGCGCAGCGAGACCTTCCACTGACCGGGTCCGGTCTCGCGCAGGAGCGCCACCGCCTCGACGCCGGCGATCGTGCGGGGAGTGTCGACGAGCCCTTCCGAGTCGCCGGCCACCGCGCCGGCGCGGGCGAACATCTCCAGCGTCAGATGGACCGTGGCGATCCGCCCGCCGCTGTGGAGCTCGAGGGTGTCGAGCATTTCGCCGAGCAGGCGCACCGCGCCCTCGGGCTGGCTCTCGTTCAGCCATTGTGAGACCTGCTCCGGCCGGGCGCCTTCGCGGACCAGGGTGGCTGCCGCCTCGAAGGCCTGCGGGGTGGCGTTCGAGAAACGGAAGCCGCCGGTGTCGCTGACCAGCGCCAGCAACAGACAGTCGGCGGTCGCCGGGTCGACGGCGATGCCGAGCGCCCGCGCGAGCGCTGCGACCATCACCCCGACCGCGGGGGCGGAGGTGTCGACCCAGTTGGCGACACCGTATCCGGGATTGCCGAGATGGTGATCGATGTTGAGCAACGGCAGCCGTGAGAGCTGCTCGGCGAGGCCGGTACGGTCGAGGGTCGGGCACTCCAGGATCACCGCGCAGTCGAAGGCGGCGGGGAAGCCGGCCGGCGGTTCCGCGCCGGTGTGAATCGAGCCGCTGTCGGGCAGGGCGCGGTAGGTCCCCGGCGTCGGGTGGAAGTTCCAGATCTGGGCCGCTTTGCCGGCCCGGCGGAGGAGCCGCAGCAGGGCGAGCTCCGAGCCGATGGCGTCGCCGTCGGGGTTCGCGTGGCTCGAGATCAGGAAACGCTGGTGCCGGGCGACGAGCGCCTTCAGGTCTTCAGGAATCACTCGGTTCCTTGTGCAGTTTGTCGAGAAGCTCGGTCATGTCCTGGAGGTACTCGGCGCCGCGATCGAGCTCGAAGGCGAGCTCCGGGGTGACCCGCAGCTTCAGCCGGCGGCCGATCTGGCTGCGCAGGAAGCCCTTGGCGTGCTCGATCCCTTCCATCGTCTGCTGGCGCGTCGCCTCGTCGCCGAGGACGGAGATCCAGATGCGGGCGTGGCCGAGGTCGCGAGCGACCTGCACGCGCGAGATGGTCGCGAGCGCGACCCGCGGGTCGCGCACCTCGCGCATCAGGAGCACCGAAAGCTCCTTGCGGAGGGAGTCGGCGACGCGATCGGTTCGTTGGCTCATTCACCCTCCTCCAGAATCTGCGGTTCCCATCCGAGGACGACTGCTTCGCTCTCCTCGTCGGCGAGCCGGAGCACCTCGTCGAGGATCTGCTGCGCCTGCGGCTCGCTCGCCGTCACCACCGCGACGCGCAGCCCCGCGCTGCCCGATACGCCGACCATCGCCGAGGCCGCGCTCGCGGGCTTCGACACCAGTGCCTGGTTCGCGCTGCTC
>JBGARM010000017.1:0-18409 GCA_044230215.1 Thermoanaerobaculia bacterium
AGGGTCGCGGAGTGCCGGAGACCGCCACCACCGATGCCTGGCCGAACGTTGGTCTACGGGCAGGTGGCGAACGCGTCGATCGACAGGATCGGCGCGAACGCCTGGTTGAGCGGGTTGGTCTTCTGGAAGACCGCCGTGGGATGCAGCGTGTCGCGCACGGTCAGATGGGTTTCGACGTTGGTCAGGCCGCCGGCGAAGACCCAGTAGCGGTCGTTGTAGCCGCAGCCGTCGATGACCTTGATGACCAGCTCGACGTTGGCGTCGTCGAAGAACCAGAAGTAGCCGGAGTCGGCGGTCAGCGGATAGGCCTGGCCGTCGCCGGTCGCGCCGGCCGCGGTGCGGTAGTCGATCTTCACTTCGAAGCGGCCTTGGTTGAGGCAGAGGGTGGTGGCGTTGGCGACGCAGCTGACTTCGCCGGCAGTGGTCGGCGTTGCGACGTCGTGTTCTTCGCCGCTCGGGGTCCTGTCTGGTCCGCTTCCCATGGGTCCTCGCGCTGCGAAACGCGCTCCGGGCCCATGGGAGCCCTCGGCCCAGCCACCCCTCGCTACCGTAGTCGTGGACTGCGTCGTCGTGAGCGGTGCTGGCGCATCGCAGACATCGAAGTGGCCGGTCTCGAGGATCGGCTGGAAGTCCTGATTCAGGGGGTTGCGGTAGACGCGTTCGTCGCCGGTCCAGGTGTCGATGACGTCGAGGGTGACCTCGACGTTGGTGAGGCCGGTGGCGAAGAGCCAGAAGTTGTCGAAGCCGGCGAGCCCGCAGGCGTCGATCGCCTTGACGACGATCTCGACGTTGGCGTCGTCGAAGAACCAGTAGTAGCCGGAGTCCGGCGTCAGGGCGATCGCCCGGCCGTTGCCATTGGCGCCGGCGGCGGTCGCGTAGGTGGCACGGACGCGGAAGCGGTTGTCGTTGAGGCACAGGGTCGTCGAGTCGGCGGCGCAGGGCGGGAGCGGCACGCCGAAGCGCCGGGCGTAGACGCCGAAGGAGCTGCCGAAGCTCGCCCAGGCCGCGATCAGTCGGGCGGAGCCGGTGAGCGCCGGCGCGATCTGGTCGCCGGCGAAGGCCGAGCTCAACGGGAAGTCGAGAAGCAGCGGAGTGTTGGCGCCGTCGAAACGGCTGGCGACGACCTGCTTGTCGCCGCTCGCGAGATCGTGCTCCTGCCAGGCGACGGTGACGCTGCCTTCGCTGTCGCCGACGATCGCCGGCGCCTCGTGGCGGTGGGCGGTCTCGTTCTGCACCTGATGCTCGGCGCCGCTCGCGCTGTTGCTGGCGAAGCGTCGCAGGGCGATGACCGGCTGCGGGCCGATCGTCGAGCCGATCTCCTGCAGCGCGCGCTGCCAGGCGACCGCGAAGCCGCCGTCGGCGAAACCGGCAACGGCCGGCGCCGACTGGTCGTAGAGCGTATTCTCGGGCACCGCGATGTCGGGCGAGAGGGCGCCGAAGGCGCCGTCGAAACGCCGCGCGACGACGCCGAAACCGCTGCCGTCGGCGCCGTCGCTCGCCCAGGCGACGACGAGGCCGCTGCCGGCTGCGGCGATCGCCGGTTGCACCTGATTGCCCGAGACGCCGCCGTTGAGACGCACCTCGCCGGTGGCTGCGCCGGGGCCAGCGCCGGTGGCAGCGAAGCCGCGGCCGTAGACGTCGTTGGTGTCGCCGCTCGCGCCGACGCCGCTCCAGACGACGTAGAAATTCGCTCCCTGCGCCGCGACCTTCGGCGCGAGCTGGCTGCCGGCGGTGGTGACGTTCACCGGGAACTCGTTGCCCAGCGCCTGCCCGGTTGTCGCCAGCAGCCGGCGGGCGTAAATGCCGAAGCCGCTGCCGTCCTGGCCGTTCGAGGCCCAGGCGACGAGGAATGTCCCGGCCGGCGACCAGGCCACCGCGGGAGTGATCTGATCGCCAGCTGTTGTCTGGGCGATCGCCAGCTCGCCGGTGAGCGGGCTGCCCGAAGCCTCGAAGAGGCGGCCGTAGACTCCGGCGCCGCTGCCGTCCTGGCTGGAGCTCTGCCAGACGACGAGGTATGGGCCGCCGGGCTCGCCGGCGACGCCGGGCGCGAACTGAGAGCCGGCGGTGGTCGTGTTCACCAGGCGCTCCGCTCCGAGCGGCACGAGCTCGCCCGCGAGCGGCGCGCGACCGGCAAACGCGAGGGCGGCGGCGCAGGCCACAGCTATCGCCTTTGCGCTCCGGAGTCGAGCCGGGAGGAGGTCGGAGCGCATTCAGCCGATCTTCTTGCCGTGCTCGTCGTAGGTGTGGACGCCGCGGCCGGTCTTTCTGCCGAAGCGGCCCGCCTGCACGTACTGGCGCATGAGGTTCGACGGCCGGAAGGTCTCGCCGAGCGTGGCGTGCAGATGCTCGAGGATCTTGAGCCGCACGTCGAGCCCGACCAGGTCGCCCATCTCGAACGGTCCCATCGGGTGGTTGAGGCCGAGCTTGACCGCAGTGTCGATGTCGGTCGCCGAGGCGACCCCCTGCTCGAGCATGCGGAACGCCTCGTTGCCGATGAGCGCATTGATCCGCGAAGTGGCGAAGCCCGGGACGTCGCGCACGACGACGACCTCCTTGCCCATCCGCCGCCCGACCTCGCTGAGGGTGGCGATCGTGGCGTCGGACGACTCGAGGCCGCGCACCAGCTCGAGCAGCTTCATGATGTGCACCGGGTTGAAGAAGTGCATGCCGGCGAAGCGCTCCGGCCGCCCGGTGGCGCCCGCCATCTCGGTGACCGAGAGGGCCGAGGTGTTGGTGGCGAAGAGCGCCGCGCTCGGGCAGTGCCCGGCGACCTTGAGGAAGAGCTCCACCTTGAGCGCCATGACCTCGGGCGCGGCCTCGATCACCAGGTCGGCCTCGGCGACTGCCGCGGCGAGGTCGTTCTCGAGCGCCAGGCGCTCTTTCGCCCCGACCGCCGCTGCGGCCTCGAGCTTGCCGATCTCGACCCCCTTGTCGAGGTTGCGGTGAATCGAGCGCTCGGCGGCGCCCAGCTGTTTGGCGTCGACGTCGTAGAGATTGGTCGTGTAACCGGCGAGCGCCGAGATGTGGGCGATCCCCCGCCCCATGGTGCCGGCGCCGAGCACGGCGATCTGGGTGATCCTCGTCGAGCTGCCCTGCGCCTCGGTTGCGTCGCTCATCGTCTTCTCCGCGTCGAAATCAGCCAGGGGGAATCGGGCCGCCTCCATCAGGAAGCCGGAATCGAGTGCATGCCGGTCGCGCGCTCGGCGAGCGTCGACAGCTCGTCGGCGATGGCCAGCGTGTTGCGCGCCGCCTCGGCGGCCAGCCATTGCTGCTCGGGGGTGGTGCACAGGCGCTCGAGCACCTGGCGGCCGAGCTCGTGGTGATGGACCTCTTCCGGCTGGATGATCTCGCGGTAGAGCCGCGCCGTGCCGGCGTCGCCCATCTGCTCGCAGAGGGCGATGAACTGCTCGTTGCGCACCCGGGCGATCGCCTCGCGCGCGAACGGTCCGGCGGCGATGCGCTCGACGGTGCTCTTCAAGCCCTTCACGTAGTGATACAGCGGACTGTAGCCGTCGGCGAGCGGATCCTCGTCGGCGACGTCGACGCCCAACTCGGCGAGGCGGGCGACGATGAGGCGGTAGTGCTTCATCTCGTCGCCGCACTGCTGGGCGAAGGCGCTCTTGGCGTCGAGCTCCGGCGTCGTCGGCAGCGCCAGGCCCCCCAGCTCGGCGGCCTCGATCTCGCTGCGCAGCGCCGCCTTGAGCAACGGCACGATCTCGACCTGGCCCCGGGACTCGGCTTCGAGCGCCTGGCGCGCGCCGAGGCGGGCGAAGACCGCCTGCATCTCGGCCACCAGCGTGGCGACGAATTCGTGGCTGGTCACGTCTGCGGCTCCCGCGCTCGCGGCACGTCCCGCGCGCCGGTGCCGACGGTCAGCACGAGCTTGCCGAAAGCGCCGCGACGGGCGAGGAACTCCTGCGCCGCCGGCGCCTCGGCGAGCGGGAAGGTGCGATCGACCACCGGGTGCAGCGCACCGGAGGCGAAGTAGGGCAGGAGCGACAGCAGCTCGGCGAGGCTGCCCATCGTCGAGCCGAGAATGGAGAGCTGCTTGAAGAACAGCGCGCGCAGGTTGATCTTCGCCTCGGCGCCCGAGGTCGCGCCGCAGAGAACGATCCGCCCGCCGCGCTTGAGCAGCTTCAGGCTGCGCTCGAACGTCTCGCCGCCGACATGGTCGAAGACCACATCGACCCCCTCGCCCTGGGTCGCCTCGCGCGCCGCGCGCACGAAGTCCCCCCGGTTGTAGAGGATGCCGTGGGTGGCGCCGAGCTCGCGGGCGCGGGCGAGCTTTTCCTCGCTCCCGGCGGTGACCAGGATGCGGCGCGCGCCGAGGAGCCGCGCGATCTGGATGCCGGCGGAGGTCACGCCGGAGCCCGCGGCGTGCAGCAGGATGTCTTCGTGCGGCGCCAGGGCGGCGCGCGCCGTGAGCATGTGCCAGGCGGTGAGGAAGCCGAGCGGCAGGGCCGCGGCCTCGACGTAGGAGAGGCCCGCGGGCAGCGGCAGGATGTTCCGCCGCGGCACGGTCACCAGCTCGGCATAGCCGCCGTCGCGATGCTCGCCGAGCAGGCCGTAGCGCGCGCAGAGATGGTCGAGCCCGGCGAGGCAGCGCAGGCAGACGCCGCAGGAGACCCCGGAAGCGACCAGGCACGGGGTGCCGGCGGCGAGGTCGGTGACGCCGGCTCCGACCGCCGCCACGTCGCCGGCGATCTCGCTCCCCGGCACCAGCGGCAGCGGGAAGCGATGCCCCGGGACGCCGTTCCTCAGCCAGAGATCGAGATGGTTGAGGGCGCAGGCGCGCACCCGCACCGTGACCTCGCCAGGCCCCGCCACCGGGTCCGGCCACTCTCCCCACTCGAGCGCTTCGGGACCGCCATGCCGCGATACGCGAAAGCCTTTCATGGCGCGAAGTCTATCTCCGGGCGAAGGCGCATTGGCCGTAGACTTCCGACATGCGAACTCTGGCTGAACTCTTCGCCCGGTCGATGGCGGCGCTGCTCGGACTTTCCCTGGCGCTCGCCTCCGGCGCGCGCGCCGACGTCGCCGGCCATCGCACGGTCGATCTGCCGCTGCTGCTCGACCTGCCGGGGGATCTCGCGCCGGTGCGCTACACGCCGGGAACGCTCGATCGCGCGGCGGCAGTGCAGGCGCGCTTCGAGCTCCTGACCGAGGAGTTCGCGCGCACCCGGTTTCAGGCGACGGCGATCGTGCTCTACGTGCTCTCGCCGGAGGATTGGGCGGCCGCGCGCTTGCCGAACGCCTACGGCGAACCGCAGGCGCTCGGCAACGACGCGCTGGTCCTGCCGGCGTGGGCCGACGACGAGCTCATCGGCCGGGTCAAGGGTTGGCTGGGCGGCCCGGTGCCGTTGCCGACGGGACTGCCGCTGCTGGCGACGCGCGAGGAGGCGGGGGCGCTCGGCATTTCGGACCTCCTGGCGCAGATCGCCTGTGCCCGGATGCTCGGCCATCGCGCCAATCTCCGCGGCGACGCGCCGTGGATCGCGCCGGTCATGGCGCACCTCGTGGCGCGCCTAGCCTGGGATCGGTTCGAGCCCGGGCGGATGCCCGAGATCGCCGCTCTCCTCGATGCCATGGCGACGCAGGACAAGACTCCCGGCGGTCACCCGGTCGGCGACTGGGACGAGACGCTGCCGCTGCCGCAGCGCGCCTGGTTCGAGACCCGCTTCGTGCGCGCGGCCGACCTGATCGTGCTCAAGAAAGGTCCGCGGGGGGCGCTCAAGATCCTCAACAAGGCGGTCGTCGGCACCCAACCGTTGAGTGCGGCGGTGCTGTTCAAGGAGGTGCCGGCGCTCGCCGGCTGGGTGACGCAGAGCTTCCCGGCGGCGCCTGCCGCGCCCTAGCCTGGTGCTGGCGCTTCTCCGGTGACCGGCTAGACCGGCTTGAAGATCATCAGCAGGGTGATGACGACGACGGCCAAGGCGTTGATTTCGGCGGCGATGCGCGGACCCTTCGCAGCGGCGAGGCGGGCGAGCTCGGCCGAGGGCGCGCCGGCGGCGGCCGAGGCCTCGGCGGCGGCGAGCATCTTCTTGAGCGTCGGGCGCAGGTAGAGAATCCCGTTGAGCAGCATCACCAGCCAGAGGGTCATCGAGATCTGCACCCAGAGCGCACCGAACGTCCAGCCGCGCGGATGGAGGAGGCCGATCCCCAGGATGCCGACGACGATGCCGCCCGGGAGGCTGTAGACGTTCGCCAGCCGCCAGGCGATGCGCAGCGCCAGGACACGCTCGCCTGGCGTCGCGGCCTTCCGCCCCTGGGCGCGGACGACGCTGCCCGAGAAGACTCCGGCGGCGAGCCAGAGCGCGGCCAAGACATGCAGGAAGAGCATCCAGGTGGCGATCGTCGGGTTCATGGTTTTCTCCTGCGGCGACTTTAGCATCGGGGCGGAGCGGCGAAAGTGCTACCTTGAAGGAGGAAGGAGACTCCCATGCCCCAGCCCTACCCCAAGTTCACCTGGCTCGGCCACGCCACGCTGCGCGTCGACCTCGCGACCGGCGAGACGATCGTCCTCGACCCCTGGCTCGCCGGCAATCCGTCCTGTCCGCCGTCGCATCGCCGGTTCGACCGGCTCGACCTAATCCTCCTGACCCACGCCCACTCCGACCACATGGGCGACGCCCTGGCGCTCGCCCGCGAGCACGAGGCGCTGCTGATCTCCAACTACGACCTGACCAGCCACCTCGCCGCCCAGGGCGCGCCGAAGGTCTCGGGGATGAACCTCGGTGGAACGCAGGAGGCCTGCGGGCTGCGTGTCAGCATGGTGCGCGCCGATCACTCGAGCGGCTTCCTGCACGACGGGCTGCCGGTCTACGGCGGTCTGGCTGCCGGCTTCGTCGTGCAGGGGGAGGGCTGGTCGTTCTACTTCGCCGGCGACACGGCGCTCTACTCGGACATGGCGCTCATCGCCGAGCTCTACCACCCCCAGCTCGCCTTCCTGCCGATCGGCGACCACTTCACCATGGACCCGCGCGCGGCGGCGCTCGCCTGCCGCTATCTGGGCGTTTCCCAGGTGGTGCCGATCCACTGGGGGACCTTCCCCTTGCTGCGCGGCCGGCCCGCCGACCTCGAACGCGAGCTCCGCGCCCTGGGGCTCGCCACCGAGGTCGTCACCCTCGTGCCCGGCTTCCCCTGGGAACCTGCGGCCGCAGGCTGAGCGAGCGCACCGTGCGCCCGCCTCAGTCGCCGTAGGGCATCTCCGGGACCTTGCCGGCGAGGCGGGCGTAGACCGCCAGCGCGCCGCGATGGTGGCCGGTGTGATCCACCAGAGCCTTGATGCAGCTGTGGCGCGGGCGCACGCCGACGATCGGGTTGTCGGCCAGGTCGCTCGCGAGCTCCGCCTCGCTCGCGGCTTCGACGCGCGCCTGAATCCGCTCCCAGGCTGCGTCGAGCTCCGCGCGCGCCGCGGCGAGCGAGGTGAAGGCGTTCGTGGCTGCGGCGCCCTTCTCGAAATCCATGTCCCAGTTGTCGTCGAACATGCCGTCGCGCAGCCAGTCGATGGTCTGGGCGGTGTGCGCCACCTGCTGGGCGACGGTCATCGTCTCCGGAGTGGCGCGGAAGCCGGAGTCGGCTTCGGTGAGGCAGCGCGTGCTGCGGTGGAAGAAGTGGCGGGTCGTCTGGATCTCGTACAGCGCATCGGACTTGAGGCTCATCGGCTGGCTCCTCCTCGAGGACGCGTGCGGGCAGAGCCGCTCGCGGTGTCATGGGATCTTCTTCGGGCTCACAGATCCGCTGGCGCCTTGAGCAGCAGGACCGGAATGTCGACCGTGTGGCGGACCTTGTTGGCGGTCGAGCCGTAGACGAGGTCGGCGAGAAAGCGGTGGCCGTGGGTGCTCATGGCGATGAGATCGACGCCGGAGGCTTCGGCGATCTTGACGATCTCGTCGGCCGGTTCCCCCCAGAGCAGTTGCGTTTCGGCCGCGATGCCCGCAGATGCAAAGCGCGAGCGGACCGTCTCGAGATACGCGCGATCGACCCGCATCTCCTCCGATTCGCCGAGGTTCAGGCGTTCCCGGTGGCGGGCCATCCAGCCGTCGGCGACGTGCACCAGCAGGAGCTGGCTGCCGAGCGGCTTCGCCAGCAGCTCGATGTGGCGCAGGATCGCCTCGTCGGTGCGGCTATTCTCGAGCGTGACCAGGATCTTCTTGTACACGGTGCCTCCGAGGATAGACGAAGCGGACCCAGAGAGTGAACGCCGCGGCCACGCCCACCAGGAGCCCCATCCAGCCGGTGCCGATGGTCTGCCAGAGCAGCGAGAGGTTGAGCCCCGCGATCAGGCAGCAGATCGCGTAGCCGAGGAGCTTCACCGCCGTCGAGTTGGTGAATTCGCCCATGAGGCGGCGGTCGGAGGTGAAGGCGAGCAGCGGGAAGATGGCGAACGACAGCTGCATCGACAGCACGACCTGGGAGAAGACCAGGAGGCCGACAGTGTCCTTGCCGCCCGAGATGGAGATCAGCACGACCGCCGGCACGATGGCGAGCAACCGGGTGATCAGCCGGCGCAGCCACGGGCGAATGCGGATCTGCAGGAAGCCCTCCATGACGATCTGGCCGGCGAGCGTGCCGGTGATGGTCGAGGATTGACCGGAAGCGAGGAGCGCCACGGCGAAGGCGGTCGAGGCGATCGGCGCGCCGAGGATCGGCGCCAGCAGGCGATGCGCGTCCTGCAGCTCCGAGACGCCGTGCTGGCCGGTGCGGTGGAAGACCGCGGCGGCGACGACGAGGATCGCCGCATTGACGAAGAAGGCCGCGCCGAGCGCGAGCACCGTGTCGGTGATGTTGTAACGCACCGCCTGCCGCTTGTCGGCGATCGTCGGACCGATGTCGCGAGTCTGCACCAGGGCGGTATGAAGGTAGAGATTGTGCGGCATGACGGTCGCCCCGAGGATGCCGAGGGCGATATAGAACGCCTCCTTGCCCGGCAGCGTCGGCACCAGCATGCCCAGGGCGACACCCCCCCAGTCGGGCTGGGCGAGGAAGATCTGCAGCGCGAAGCAGAGCGCGACGGTGGTCACCAGGGTGAGGACGATCGCCTCGATCTTGCGGAATCCGAAGTGCATCGCCGCGAGCAGCAGCATGACGTCGAAGCCGGTGAGGATCACCCCCCAGACCAGCGGCACGCCGAACAGGAGATTGAGCGCCACCGCCGACCCGATCACCTCGGCCAGGTCGCAGGCGATGATCGCGATCTCGCACAGGATCCAGAGGACGACGGAGACCGGCTTCGAGTAGCGCTCGCGACAGGCCTGCGCCAGATCCTTGCCGGTCACCACGCCGAGCTTCACGCACAGCGACTGCAGGTACATCGCCATCAGGTTCGACAGCAGGATGACCCAGATGAGGGCGTAGCCGAACTTGGAGCCGCCGGCGAGGTCGGTGGCCCAGTTCCCGGGATCCATGTAGCCGACGCTGACCAGGTAGCCGGGACCGGCGAAGGCGAGAAAGCGCCGCCACCACGTCTTGTGGCTGGAGAGTGGAATGCTGCCGTGGACCTCGGGCAGCGAGCGGTGAGGATCGAGGGCGGGCGTCTTTACACTCATGGGCGGCGGTGAAGTTGGGAGACTGGAGTTATTGCTCTTTGACCACTCAAAATTCTCCTTCGGGGGGGTCCCATGTGTCAAACCGGGGGTGGGGCCGGTTTCCGGGCTAGAGTCCGTCCGTGGCGACCTCTACCGTCGAGGACTATCTGAAGGCGATTCTCCTCGAAGAGGAGCGCGAGCCGGGTTCTCCCATCGCCACCGGCAGGCTCGCGACACTGCTCGCGGTTACCCCCGGAACGGTGACGGCAATGCTCAAGACCCTGGCCGACAGCGGACTCGTCGCCTACGAACCCTACGCCGGCGCGCTCCTGACGACTGCCGGGCGGCAGCTCGCGCTGCACGTGCTCCGCCGCCACCGGTTGATCGAGCTCTTTCTGGTGCAGGTCGTCGGCCTCGACTGGAGCGAGGTGCACGACGAGGCCGATCGTCTCGAGCACGCGGTCTCGGAACGCCTCATCGAACGCATGGACGAGATGCTCGACCGCCCGGCGGTCGACCCGCACGGCGATCCGATCCCCACCGCCGCCCTGAAGGTCCAGGCGCTCGACTATTCGACCCTCGCCGACCTCCGGGATGCCGACATCGGCG
This sequence comes from Thermoanaerobaculia bacterium, assembly GCA_044230215.1. Taxonomy (GTDB): domain Bacteria; phylum Acidobacteriota; class Thermoanaerobaculia; order Multivoradales; family JAGPDF01; genus JAGPDF01. The sequence goes on from JBGARM010000017.1 coordinate 10,137, forward strand.
CGCGCTGCCGCGTGGCGCGGATCGCCGACCAGTCGCCGGAGTTCCTGCGCCTGGTGGAGAAGGTGGGGCTGCGTCCCGGCAAGCGGGTCCGCGTCACGGCGCGCGACGAGGCGGCCGACACGCTCGAGATCGAGCTCGACCGCGGCCGCCGCGCCAGCCTCGGCCTGCGCGCCGCCGGCAAGATCTTCGTCGAAAGGGTCTAGCGGAATGAGGAACCGGCCCTCCGGCGAGAGCGTCGCTAGAGGACCGGGGTTGGGGAACGCCGGTTCCTGAGAACCGGCGGAAAGAGCTGTCGGGCTGGCATCGAAGCGCGGCACGAGGTCGCGCGAGCAGCTCCCGGCCGCTTCGCGGAGGGCTCAGCCTCTCTTGTCGATGGTGACGACCTTCTTCACGCCGTCGAGACCCTTCACGGCGACGACCGCCGCCTCGCGCTTGGCTGCCGACCAGTCCTTTTCGAACTCGAGCGTGATCACGCCGCTCGCTGCCTCGGTACCGACCTTGAGGCCTTCGGTGCCGAGCTTGTCGAGCAGGGCCCAGCGGACCGTCGCTTCCATCGTCGCGTCCTTGACTTCCGCCTCACCCTCGGTAACCGCCGCGCCGACTGCGCTCGGATTGTTGACCGTGGCAGCCAGCTCGAGATCGTTGTCGATCGTGCCGACGCCCTTGACGGACTTGGCGATCGTCGAGGCGAGCTCCTTGGTCTCGCGCTTGTTGACCGTGCCGAGGAGATTGACGTTGCCGCCCTTGGTCTCGACGTCGATGCGCAGGGCGTCCGCGCCCAGCTTGCCGAGCAGCGCGAGCTTGACGTCCTTGGTCACCGCCCAGTCACTCTTGTCGTCGGCGAAGGCGGCGCTCGCGAGGCAGAGGAGAGCCGCGGCGGCGAGACCTGCGAGGTACTTGTGAGTCTTCATATTCGTTCCTCCTGGAGTTGACGGCAGGGAAGATCCGCTCCGTCTGTCTGCCGCTGTCCAGGAGCAAGGGAAGTGCCATGCGCCGGAGCCGCATCCAACCGGGGGTTTGCGGTGCCGGGGGCGGACGCGGGGACGAGGCTGCCTGCTGTTTGTAGATTTCTCCGCCGCCGGAGGGTGTGCGGCTCGAGGCGTGCTGCGCTTCGGGGAGAGCCTCCGAGAGGCCCCGGGGCCAGTCTTCAGGAAGAGAGCTCGATGAAGAACGTGGTGCCCTCGCCCTGGGTGCTCTCCGCCCAGATGCGGCCGCCATGCCGTTCGACGATGCGGTGGGCCGCCGCGAGGCCCACGCCGGTGCCCTTGAACTCGCTCGCCTTGTGGAGGCGTTCGAACGGCAGGAAGAGGCGGTGAGCCTCGCTCATGTCGAAGCCGGCGCCGTTGTCGCGGACAAAGATGCCGCGCCCGAGGTTCGCGTCGAAGGCGCCGACTTCGATGATCGCCAGCGGCGCCCGCGACGAGTATTTCCAGGCGTTGCCGAGGATGTTCTGGAGCATCGTGCGCACCAGGACCGCGTCGCCCCGCAGGCGGATGCCGGGTTCCACGCGCGTCTCGACGCTGCGTTCCGGCTGCGCGCGCCGCAGGTTCGCCAGGAGCTCTTCGCACATCGCCGAGGCGTCGATCTCGGTCCGTTCGAGCGCCGAGTTGCCGACATGGGCGAGGGTGAGGAGATGGTTGACCAAAGCGGTCATGTGCCCGACGGCGCGCTCGATGCGCTCGAGATTCTGCCGCAGGTCGGCAGGCAGGGCTTCGAGCGACGACCTGCGGATGAGACCGCAGGTCGTCTGAATCACGGCGAGCGGCGCGCGAAGGTCGTGCGAGACCATGGCGTTGAAGGCCTCGAGGTCGCGCATCGAAGTCTCGATGGAGAGCGTCCGATCGCGGACCCGGCGCTCGAGGTCGACGTTCAGCTGCCGGACCTGCTCCTCCGCCAGGCGGCGATCGGTGACGTCCTGACAGACGCCCACGAGCCGCACGAGCTTGCCGTCGTCGTCCGTCACCGGATGGGCCCAGGTGTGGAGATAGCGGATCTCCCCGTCGGGCCGGAAGATGCGCTCGTCGTGCGAATAGGGAATCTGCTCGCGAAAGACGCGTTCCGTGGCCTCGGCGACGCGCTGGCGATCGTCGGGGTGCACCATCTCGAGATAGGCCTCGTAGCTCGGCGTGTACGACTCGGGAGACAGGCCGTAGATGCGGAAGAGCTCGGCGGACCAGGTCGCGGTCGGCCGGCTCAGGTCCCACTCCCAGGTCCCGAGGTGGGCGGTGCCCTGGGTGTCGACCATGAGCTGTTCGCTCTGGCGCAAACGGATCTCGGTCTCCTTCAGGGTCGTGACGTCGAAGCACAGCGCCAGGTACCCTTCGACCGCCGCCGACGCTCCGCGCACCGGGCAGAGGAGGCCGTGAAAGGACCGGCGCAGGACCGTGTCGGTCCACTCGATGCGGGCGCACTCGCCGCTCTGCAATACGGCCGCCTCGCCGACCGCGAACGCAGCCTGGACCTCGTCCGGCAACGCGGAAGAGAAGCGTTCCGATATCAATCGCTGGCCGAAATGTTCCCGGGCCGAGACGTTGGCGAACACCAGGACTCCATTGCGGTCGGCGACGACCGCAGGCTCCGGCAGGGCCGCGAAGATCGAAGCGATCGCCGCGACGCATCGTTCGAACGACTCGGGCACGGCGGCGAGGTTCACTGGCCGAGTCTGTCATGGCCGTCGGGCGACTCCGCCGCGGCGCCGGAAGTCCGGCTCTCACGACGGGGCTCTTGCGCGCGGCCGGCGCGTTGGTATCCGTCGTGCAGACCTCAGGGCTGGAGGCATTCACCTGCCATGAAGCAAGCACCTCTCGCCAGCGTTTCGAGGCTCAACGGACTTCTACACTGTGAACTTTCTGCGGTCGAAATCTACAATCTCGCCATCTCCCGGGTCGGCGACGACTACGCCGAGGAGTCGTTCGCGCTCAGCCGGCTCGCCGTCGCCCATCAGACCCAGTCCAATCTGCTCCGGGATGCCATCCATCGCCGCGGCGGCAAAGTGAAGGCTGGCGGTTTCGACTGGGAGCCCTACGCCAGGGCGATCGCGGACGCACCGACCATTTTCGGGGATGTCATGGCGCTCGAAGCGCTCAAGGAGGGCGAGATGCGGGGTCTGGAGCTCTACCGCGCGGCGCTCACCGACGAGACCATGGACGCGCCGGGCCGCGAGCTTCTGATCGCCACCCTCATACCGGGCAAAGAGCGCCACCTCGTCATCCTGGATGAGCTGATTCGCCGCATCCAGGACTGAGCCCGGGACGACGCCACGCCGCCGCCGACACTCATGCCACCCTCGGCGGCACGAGCGTCGGCGGTGCCGGAGCACAGCGCCGGGCCTCTTGCTTGCGGATCAGGCTCTGGCGCGCAGCTTGCGCACGACCGTCGGCGTCACCACCGCGGCCGCCAGGACGGCGAGCAGGCCGCCGGCGATGGCGATCTTCTGCTTGCCGTCCAGCTTCTTCCACCGCTTGTCGAGCTCCTTGACCCCCTTGCGGGTCTTCTTGACCATCGAGCCGAGGCCCTTGCCGACCGTGTCGGCGCCATCCTCGGCCGCCGTGGCGAGCGTCGCCCGCATATCCGTGACCTTCTCCGACAGCGAGCCGAGAAGATCGTCGAGCTCCACCCGCAGGTCTTCGCGCGCGCCCTGCAGCTTCGCGCCGGCAGCGCTGGCCTGGGCCTTGGCTTCTTCACCCAGATTCTTCACTTCGTTCTTCAGTTCCATCTCGAGTGCTCCTTTTTCGTCCAGCGTTAGGGATGAGACCATCCCGTGTCCTGACCTGCGTCGCTGGAGAGTGCAACATCGTTGCCATTCGAGAGCGCGGCGCTGAGGGTTGCCGCGGTGCGCGTCCGGCGCTCGCCGGTCGGCTAGACGAGCGGGGTGTAGCGGGCGCGCCAGTAGGCGCGGCGAAGGGCCCACTTGCCGACGGTGGGGGTGCGGCGCGCGAGCTCCGACGGGCGGTCTTCGAGGAGGCCCAGGAGGGTGAGCGCCACCGGCAACAGGAAGGCGACCGGGCGGCGGAACGACAGCGGGACCTCGCCGGCCGCGCGCGCGCCCTTGAGGAGGAGCTTGCGCAGCTCGGCGCACTCGCGCTCCACGGCGACGCCGATCTCGTCCGGCGTGCGGTACTGCACCGGCTCGGCGAGCTCGCTCTCGGGGAGCGGGCAGTGCAGCGAACGCAGGTCGGTGGCGAGCGACTGCAGCGCCAGGAGGCGCAGGAGGCCCGCGCCCAGGTCGACGACCGCCGGCGTCGGCTCGACGCCGAACAGCGCGGTGATGAACGCCTCGGCGAGGTACTGGGCGCGCAGAGCCAACTCCTCGGGCGTCTCCGGCCGCCGCCGACGGGCGCACCCGCGCGCCGCATCGAAGAGGTCGTCGAGCGCGCGGCGGGTGAAGCCGCGCCGCCGCGACTCGGCGCCGAAGCGGAGCGCGAAGCTCTCGCCGGGGGTGGCGCCGCCGTCGCCGCGCAGCGCGCGGGCGATGGCGAAGGCGATCCGGTCGAGATCCTCGATCCGGGACTCGATGCTGCCGGGACCGGTCGCCGTCGCGAAGAGCACGTCGGTGAGCGCCAGCAGGAGGGCGGCGCGCTCCCGTTCGCGTTCCGGGAGCAGTGCGAAGGAGCGCGCGAACAGGCCGCTGCGCTCCTCCGCCGCGCGCAGGCAGGCGCGCTCGAGGGCGGTCTCGCCTCCCGCCGGCGGGGTGGTCGAGAACAGCCGGCCGGCGGGACTGTCGGGGCTCCAGTTGGGACGATCGAAGAGGGCCGGCCTGCCGCCGCTGCTCTGCCGGCCGGCGACGTTCGCGATCGTCTCCGCGGGGGCCTGAATCATCAAGGGAGCAGGCGGAGGAGGTCGCGCTGCGGCGCGCCGCCGGTCACTTCGGCGGCGGTCGCCGTGAGCGCGATGTTGACCTCGCTGCGCACGCCGAACTCGCCGGCGAGATAGATCCCGGGTTCGATCGAGAAGCCCGTCATGGCGATGAGGCGGCGGGTGTCGTGGGTCTCGAGATTGTCCATGTTGGCGCCCTGGCCGTGATCCTTGATGCCGATCGAGTGGCCGGTGCGGTGGAAGAAGGCGTCGCCGTAGCCGGCCTGGCGGATGACGTTGCGGGTGGCGTCGTCGACCTCGAAGCCGTGCACCGGCGTCGTCGGCCAGCGTTCCTGCACCAGGCGGATGCCGGCGTCGCGCGCGTCGCGCACGATGCGCCAGATCTCCTCCTGGCGGTCGGTCGGGGCGTCGGCGCAGACGCCGCACCAGGTGATGTCGGCGTAGACGCTGCCGGCGGCCTTCTCCTTCGCCCACAGGTCGATGAGCAGGAAGTCGCCGCGGCGGATCGGGCTAGCGGTGTCGGGCGTCGGCTCGAAGTGCGGGTCGGCGCTGTGCTCGTTGACGCCGATGATCGGCTCGGCCTCGGTGTGCAGCCCCGCCTGGTCGAAGGCTTCGAGGATGAATCGCTGCACCCGGTACTCGTCGATCGCGCGGTCGGCTCCGAGATGGGCCGAAACCATGGAGAACGCTTCGAGCGCGATCCGGTGCAGGTGGACATTGGCGCGGCGGTGGCCCTCGAGCTGCTCCGGCGTCCACACCGCGGCGAAGCGCTGCGCGAGGTCGGCCGCCGAGGCGAGCTCGCAGCCGAACGAAGTAAGCAGCTCCGCCGTGCCGGCGTCGAGACGCGAGACGCTGGGGATCTCGTTGCGCGGGCTGTATTGCGCGGCGAGCCGTCCGCAGTCGCGCACCAGGTGCTCGAGCTGCTGACGATGCTGCTGCCAGGTCGTGTAGAGCGCCTTGCTGCCCGGGAGGTGGTCGAGCATGGCGGGCTCGAGCGTCGAGACGAGCTTTCTCGGCTCGCCCCGGCGTGGCACGACGTAGTAGCAGCGCCGGGTCACCAGGCTGCGGTCGGCGAGACCGAGCAGATCGAGGCTGATCGGATCGTTGGCCTGGAAGACGCCGAAGAACCAGCCATCGAGCTCGGCTTCGGCGAGAGCGGCCTGAATGTCGGGAATGCGATTGGCGAGCATCGACACCTCGCAGCGGATCTTACGCGAATCCGTCCCCCGACAGGGTGCGCCGGACGCCCCTGCAGCCCGACTCCCGTAGAATCGGCGCCGTGATCCCACCCGGGCAGATCGGTCGCTACCGTCTCGCCGGCGAGATCGGCCGCGGGGCGATGGGCGCGGTGTATCGCGCCCACGATCCGCAGCTCGAGCGCGACGTCGCCGTCAAGCTCATCTCGCTCGCCGCCGCCGCCGGGCACGGCGACCCGAAAGAGGCGGCGGCGAGGTTCGCTCGCGAGGCCCGGGTGGCCGCGCGCCTGCACCACCCGAACGTCGTAACGGTCTTCGATTTCGGCGAAGAGGGAGATCAGCTCTTCCTGGTGATGGAGCTCGTCGAGGGGGAGACGCTGTCGCAGCGGCTGGCGCGGGGTGACTTTCCCGGCACCACCCGGGCGCTCGAGATCGTCGCCCAGACCGCCGACGCGCTCGCGGCGGCGCACCTCGCCGGGGTGATCCATCGCGACATCAAACCGGGCAATCTCCTGCTGCCGAAATCCGGCGCCGTCAAGGTGAGCGACTTCGGCGTCGCCAAAGCAGTCGGCGAGTCGACCGAGCTGACCCGCACGGGGATGATGGTTGGCAGTCCGGCCTACATGGCGCCCGAGCAGGTCCAGGGGCAGGAGCTCGACGGCCGGAGCGATCTCTTTTCGCTCGGCGTCGTGCTGTACGAGCTGCTGCTGCACCGCAAGCCGTTTCCCGCCGATACGCTGACCACCCTGGTCTACCAGATCCTGCACCAGGATCCTTTCGAATCGGAAACCGTCGCCGGCCGTCTGCACCCCGATCTCATCGACCTGCTGCGCTGGTCGCTCGCCAAGGAGCGCGACGTGCGCATCCCCGACGCGGTGACGTTCGCCGCCCGCGCCCGCGCCCTCGCCCAGCAGTTCTCGCACGCCTCGACCGCCGCGCCGACCGCGCCCGGGGGCGCCTTCGGGCCGACGCTGGCGAGCCGTCCGGCACCGCCGCCGCTGCCCCTGCCGCCGGCGAGTTACCTCACCTCGGCGCCGACGGCGATCGTCCGCCGTCCGGGCGGCGACGCCCGGAGCTGGCGGCGCTGGCTGCCCTGGATCGCGGCGGGTCTGCTTCTCGCTGCATTGGTGGTCGGACTGGCGTTGCGGTCGCCGGCGCCGCCGCCGGATCTCGCGAAGACTCCCGCCAGCGCCGGCTCGGGCAGCGGCGCGAGCGCGGCCGAGCCGCCGATTTCTGCGCCGCCAGCAGCGCTGCCGCCGGAGACCGGCGCGGCCGCCGAAACGCCGGTCGCCGGGCAGCGCGTCGAACAGGCGCCGCCGACGCTGGCAGCGAGACCGCTGCCCGTGATCCCGGTTGCAGCAAGCCCCGCGGCGCCGATCGCGGAGAGCGCCAGCACGACCGCCGCCGATGCCGCGCCCGCAGCGCTCCCGGCGACCGAGCCGCCGCCGTCGATCGCGGCCGTCTTCCGCTGCCGCCGCGGCGCCGAGTTCATGGTCGATCCGGAAGAGGTGCTGGTCACCGTCGACGGTCAACTGCTGGGCGAGGCCGACGATTGGGACGGCGCCGGCGGCGGCAAGACCTACTACTTCTCCGGCCCGGGCGAACATCTCGTCAAGCTCTCGCTGCAGGGCTACCGCACCGTCTGGGTGAAGGTCGTCGTCACGCCCGACGCCAAGCGCGACGTCGTCAGCGTCGACACCGAGCTCGAAGAGATCGATTGAGCACGACCGGCGAAGCCGACCTCGGCCGGCTGCTTGCCGGGATGCGGCCGGAGCTCCAGGCGGGCACCTACCTCTTCTGCGAGCTCGGCGATGGTGTGCTGCCGGCCGGTCTCGTTGCGCTGGCGACGTTCCGCGAGGCCGAGGGGACGACGCTGGTCGTGGCGGCCGACGAGGCCGAGCGCCACGGCATCGCCGGAACTTTCGAAGCGGCGTGGATCACGTTGACCGTGCATTCGGATCTCGCCGCCGTCGGCTTTCTGGCGGCTGTCGCCGGGGCGCTTGCCGGCGAAGGAATCCCTTGCAACGCGATCGCCGCCTTCCATCACGACCATCTGTTCGTGCCGGTCGACATGGCCGAGCGGGCGATGGCCGTGCTCGAGCTCCTGCAGAGGCGTTGAGGGCATCCGGAGCACTTGCTCGGGGTCCTGTCCGGCCCGTCTCCCATAGGTGCTCGCGCTGAAGAAGCGCGCTCCGCGCCTATGGGAGCCCTCGGTCCGGCCACCCCTCGTCGGTACGGAAGTTAGAGAAGCTCTTTGCCTCG
>JBGARM010000180.1:0-6345 GCA_044230215.1 Thermoanaerobaculia bacterium
GAAGGACCTGTTCGGGGCGCAGCCGCCCGTGGACATGGGCCTCGCCGGCAAGTCGATGCCCGGCTCGACGAACACCCCGGTGCCGATGACGTGGGACGCCGCGAACTCCTGGTGGATCGCCGAGGGCGTGCCGATCACGCCGACCGACGACGCGGGCCACCGCAACGCCTATCCGCTCATGCGCCTCGTCGCCCGCAACGCGCAGCAGCAGGTGCTGGCGACGACGGACATCGTCCTGCCGGTCTCCGACGAGATGGACTGCTCCGCCTGCCACGCTTCGGGTTCGGGCGACGCCGCGCGCCCGACCGCCGGTTGGGTGAACGACCCCGACCCGCAACTCGACTACCGGCGCAACATCCTGCGCCTGCACGACCAGGAGCAGCTCGCCAACCCTCTGTTCATCGACGCCCTGGCGCACAACGGTTTCAACCCGCTGGGCCTCGAGGCGACGGTCGCCGGCGGCCGCGCCGTCCTCTGCGCCGCCTGTCATCCGTCGAACGCCCTGCCCGGCTCGGGCCTTGCCGACCTGACGCCGCTGACCCGCGCCGTGCACTCCCTGCACACCACCGTCGTCGATCCCGTTTCGGGCCTCGCCCTCGGCTCGTCCAGCCTGCGTGGCGCCTGCTATCGCTGTCACCCCGGCTCGACGACGCGCTGCCTGCGCGGCGCCATGGGCAAGGCAATCGGCGCCGACGGCCTGCCGTCGATGCAGTGCCAGGGCTGCCACGGCGAGATGGCGGCGGTGGGTGCGGCGACGCGCACCGGTTGGCTCGATCAGCCGACCTGCCAGAACTGCCACACCGGCACGGCGGTCGCCAACGCCGGCCAGATCCGCTACACCAGCGTCTTCACCGCCGGCGGTGTGCCGCGCGACCCGGTCGATCCGCTGTTCGCCACCGAGCCGAACGTCCCGGCCGCCGGCTTCGATCTCTACCGCTTCTCCTTCGGCCACGGCGGGCTGGCGTGCGAGGCCTGCCACGGCTCGACCCATGCCATCTTCCCGTCGAGCCACGTCAACGACAACGTCCAGAGCGTGCAGCTACAGGGACATGTCGGCATGCTCGCCGAATGCCTCACCTGCCACGCCTCGGTGAGCCCGAGCCTCGGCGGCCCGCACGGCCTGCATCCGCTCGGCCAGGTCTGGGTCGGCGACCACGCCGGCTACGCCGAGGCCCACGGCACCAGCGCCTGTCTGCCCTGCCACGGCGGCGACTCGCGCGGCACCGTGCTCTCCGCTTCGCAGCGCGCCTGGATCGCCACCACGAACTGGGGCTCGCGGAGCTACTTCCGGGGCGCCAAGATCGGCTGCTACGACTGCCATAACGGACCGGGCAGCGAAAATGCGACGACCGACCGCGCTCCGGTCGCGACCTCACGCAGCGCCGTCGCCTCGGCGGCGGTCCCGCTGCGCATCGCCCTCACCGTCACCGACGCCGACGGCGATCCGCTTGAGCTGCGCATCGTCGATCAGCCGGCGCACGGCACGGTCGCGATCGCCGGCACCCTGGCCCTGCTGTACCCCGACGCCGGCTACGACGGCGCCGACAGCTTCACCTTCGCCGCCTGGGACGGCAAGCGCGAATCGAATCTCGCCAGCGTCACACTGACGATCCACGATACCGGCGGCCTCTTCGCCGACGGCTTCGAGTGCGCCTCCGCGGCCCGCTGGAGCGCCTCCTCACCCTAGCTCGCCAGAGATCGCGGGACCCCGCGGCAGAACCCGGCGGCGCGCGCGGCGTAGAAGGTGTTCATGTGCCTCGCCGATTCGACACCGCTCGCCCTCTGGCTCACTCTCGCCACCGCGACCCTGCAGGCAGAAGTCTCCGCGCCGGATCCGCTCGCGGCAATGGCCGCGGCGATCGGCCCGCTCGAGGCCCGGCAGGCGTTCGCGGGCATCTCCGCCTTCGCGGAAGGAAACGGACCCCGCGGCGTTTTCACCAGCGCGATGCTCTCGCTGGCCGACGGCAGCGCCCGCTTCCGGCAGGTTCGGGCCGGCGAGACGAGCGAGCTGCTGCTCCTCGAAGGCACGCCGTACGAGCGTTCGGGCGCCGGCGACACGGCGGCGCTCCCGCTGCACCCGGCCGACGCCGCCCTGGCGAGCTTCGTGCGCGGTCACGAGGTGCACCGCATGCTGCTCGACCTCGAGCGGCGGTTCCGGCCGGACAGCCGCGCGGCGCCGCCCGGTTGCCTGGCGCTGCGAGGCCCCGACGACCTCGCCGTCACGCTCTGCCGGGCCGCCGACGGCGACCTCGCGGCTACTCTCGAGCTCGAGCTCCCCGCGGCGGCGGGCGGCGGCAGCGTCACCCTCGAGCTCGCCGACTGGCGCCCGCTCCTCGGCGTGCGCCTGCCGTTCGCCGTCGATTTCCTCCATGCCGGCGAGCGTCACTCCGACCGCTACACCGCCGTGCTCCCCGTTGGCCTCGCTCCCGGAGTCGCCCTTCCCGCGCCTCCCGCCGCGCGGCTCGCGCGCCTCGACGATCTCGCGGCGCTCGCCACGGCGCACGCGCGCGTGCTCGAGGCCCATCGCCGCAGCGACGTGGCGCTGCTGCTCGCCGACGCCGACGAGCGCAGCATCTCCTCCGGGCGCGGCGTGCTGCGGGAGACCCGCCGCGAGGAGCTCGCGGCCCGACTCGGACCCTACTTCGCCACGACCCGCTTCACCCGCTACGACGATGTCGTGCCGCCGGTCCTCGCCGTCTCCGCCGACGGCACGATGGGCTGGCTCGCCTGCCAGATCGAGGCCGCCGGCACGCAGTCGCAAGCCTCCGGGCCGCCGCAGCCGGTCGCCTTCGGCTACAGCTGGGTCGAGCTCTACGCGCGGCAGAACGGCGAGTGGCGGGCGATCGGCAACGCTTCGAGCGCGCTCCCGGGAAACTCCTGAGAGAATGGGCGGCGAGCCGCCCCTTCCCGAGGAGATGTGCATGCCGCAGCGCCCGCGACCGTATATCCAGCAGTTCTATCCCGACGAGCATTCGTGGTGCTACGGCTGCGGCCGCCTGAACCCCCACGGGCTCCGCCTCGAGAGCGCCTGGGAGGGGGACGAGGTCGTCGCCCGCTTCACCCCGCGCCCCGAGCAGATGTCGATCCCGGGCTACGTCTACGGCGGACTGATCGCGGCGCTCATCGACTGCCACGCCATGGCGACCGCGGCGGCGCATGCCGACCGCCTCGCCGGGCGCCACCTCGGCGACGGCGAGGTGCCGCGCTACGTCACGGCGGCGCTCACCGTCGACTACCTCCACCCCACGCCGCTCGGCAGCGAGCTCGTCCTGCGCGCGCGGGTACGCGAAGCCGGACGGCGCAAACTGGTCGTCGAAGTGGCCCTGGAATGCGCCGGGCGCGAAACGGCGCGCGGTGACGTCGTCGCCGTGCCGATTCCCGAAGGAATGCTCGCCCCCCGCACCTAGCCGCCCTCCCGGGGACACATGGACGGGACACACAAACGGGACACGTTGGAGGGACACGTCGGAGGGACACGTAAAAGGGACACCTTGGCCGGTCGTCCACTCAGGTCCCTGCTACCCTTGCTGAGATGCCCCTCGTCCCCTGGCCGTCCGGCCGTCCGGCTCCGCCGCTGCCGCCGCGTGCGCCCTCGCTGATCGTCGCCCTGCTTCTCCAGTTCCTGCTCCTGCGAGAGCTTCTGGCCAGGCGATTCTCGCGCTCACTCCGCACGGCAATGCACGCGGCACCCCACGGCGTCGGCGAGACGGTCTGGATCCTTCCCGGCATGGGCGTCGGAGACTGGACGACGCGAGCGCTGCGTCGCTTCCTCTGCCGGCACGGCTTCGACGCCCGCGGCTGGGAGCTGGGCAGAAATCCCCCTGACGCCGAAGCGACGCTGGCGCGCCTGCTGCCGCGCCTCGAGGCGCTGGTGGTCGCGGCCGGTGAGCCGGTCGCCATCGTCGGCTGGAGCCTCGGCGGTGTCCTGGCGAGAGAGCTCGCGCGCCTCCGGCCCGACCTCGTGCGCTGCGTCGTCACGCTCGGCAGCCCGGTCGTCGGCGGACTCCGCCACACCGCGATCGCCGGCTTCTATCGCCTTCAGGGCTGGGACATCGACGAGATCGACCGTCTCGTCGCTGCGGCCAACCGCACACCGATCCGCGTGCCGGTGACCGCAATCTGGAGCCGGCGCGACGGCATCGTCGCCTGGCAGGCCTGCGTCGACGACCTCACGCCGACGGTCGAGAACCTCGAAGCGACCTCGTGCCACTGGGCACTTGGACTCGACCCGGAGGTCCTCGCCGCCCTGCCGGAACGGCTGCGCGGGACGACGGGACAGGCGCCGCAATAGGTTGCAGCTTCGCGTGGCGGCGGACGCGCGGGAAGGCGCACCCTCGGTTGCCCGCCATCGTGTCCTGCCATCGTGTCCCGTTCATGTGTCCCGTTCATGTGTCCCGTTCATGTGTCCCGTTTATGTGTCCCGTTTATGTGTCCCGTCTACGCCGTTAGCCCGCGATAACGTGTCCCGTCAGCCGAGAGTCAGGACAGGCGGCGGACGACGACCAGCGTCAGGTCGTCGGCGAGCTGCTCGGAGGCGACGAAGTCGACGATCCGTCGAACCAGCTCGTCGGCGAGCCGCAGCGCCGTGATCTCTCGCCGGCCGGCGAGCTCGGCGAAGGCGGCGCGCACGCGCTCGCTGCCGTAGGCCTCTCCGGCGGGGTTGAGCGCCTCGGTCAGGCCGTCGGTGTAGAGCAGCAGGCAGTCGCCCGGTTCGAGCCGCACCCGCCGTTCGACGAAGGTCTCGTGCTCGAAGGCGCCGAGCGCCGGGCCGCAGTTTTCGAGCTCCTCGAGCTCGGCCGGCACCTTCCCGCCGCGCGTCCGCAGGGCCGGCGGATGACCGCAGCTCGCATAGGCGATCTCACCGCTCGCCGCGTCGAGCACCGCGTAGCAGCAGGTGACGAAGGCACGCGTCGCCGTCGACTCGCGCAGCAGGCGGCTCACGGCAGCGACGGTGGCCGCCGGCCCCGCCTCGCCGCGGAGCGGATCGGGGCGCGAATCCCGTCGCGCGCGCAGCAGGGCGCGAAAGGTCGCCATGATGAGCGCCGCCGGCACGCCCTTGCCCGCGACGTCCCCGATGACCAGGCCGTGCCGCCCGGAACCCGGGAGTGCCAGGGGATCGAGCGGAAAGTGATCGTAGAGATCGCCGCCGAGCTCGAGGCTCGGCCGGCAGAGTCCGGCGATCTCCCAGCCCGGGAGATCGGGTGCTGCGCGCGGCAGGAGTCCGAGCTGCACCTCGCGCGCCAGACGAACCTGGGCGTCGACCTGCTCGAGCTCGACCAGCCGCCGGTGCAGCATCGCCTTTTCGATCGCCATCGCCGCCGCTTCGGCGAAGAACTCCAGGCGCTCGAGATCCGCGGCGTCGAACGCCGCCAGCTGGTCGCTTTCGACGTCGAGCGCGGCGATCGTGCGGCCGTCGAAGCGAATCGGCACCACCATCTCGGAGAGCGTCTCCCGCCGCCCGACGATGTAGCGCGGATCGCTCCGCACATCGGCCACCAACACGCTCGTGCCGGTGCGAATGGCGTGTCCGATCAACCCCTCGGCGCCGGAGAGCATGCGGTCGTCGGCCACCGGGCGCTCGAGGTAACCGCGCCGTGCCACGACCCGGATCCTCCCCGCCGGCGGCTCACCCGGTCGCGAGAGGACCTCGCTGAGCGCGAAGATCCCGGCGGCGTCGAAGGCGACGACGCCGCCGACGGCGTCGAGGAGGCGGTCGAGGATCTGGCCGAGATCGAGCGTCCCGCGGCTGCGGCGCGCGATCTCGAGCAGCAGCGCGCAGCGCTCCTCGGCGGAAAGCTGCCGCCCGCCGCTGCCGGCGCTGCCCCTCCCCTCCGGCTGGCTCGTCACGCTCGCCCCTCCTTCCCCCTGGGTGAGAATACGCGGACGGGGCGCGAATGTCCCTCTCCCGGTCGGGAGAGGGCGAAACCTGGGCGTGTCCGGCTGCGTTGTATCTCTCAGGAGGAGTTCCGCATGCACGCATCGCAGATCCGTCTCGCCGTCCTCGGCCTGTCGCTCACCGTCGCCTCGGCCGCCTGGGCCAGCGACTATCGTCTCGAGAAGCACCTGCCGCTCGCCGCCGGCGGGACCTTCGCCCTCGCCTCGGACGCCGGCAGCATCGAGGTCCGCGGCGGCGACGGCAGCGAGGCGGTCGTCGTCGTCACTTCGAACCGCGACGACTTCGCCGAGGTCTACAACCTGCGCTTCGAGACGCCGCAGCCGGATCGCGTCGAGGTGGTGATCGAACGCAAATCGCACGGTCCGAGCAGCTGGTTCGAGGGCAACCACCGCACGAAGGTCACGGTGACCCTGCCGCAGAGCGCCTCGGCGAAGCTCCAGAGCTCGGGG
>JBGARM010000181.1:0-6280 GCA_044230215.1 Thermoanaerobaculia bacterium
CACTCGGGATCCAAGGCGGGCTCCTACTTGAAGCGTGGTCGCCCACCTTGGATCCCGAGCGCCCTCGCGTCGCGGTGCAACAGAGGTGAAGGAAGCTTCTCTCGCCGCTGTACCGACGAGGGGTGGCCGGACCGAGGGCTCCCATGGGCCCGGAGCGCGCTTTCTCAGCGCGAGGACCCATGGGAAGCGGACCGGACAGGACCCCGAGCCCACGGACCCGGCATTCGATGTGTCCCTCCAATGTGTCCCTTCTATGTGTCCCTTTTGTGTGTCCCCGGGAGGGCGTAAGGGGCAGGAATATGACCGGAGCGGCAGCAAGTTGACGTATACGTAAAGTGAGGGTAGGGTCCCGGCCGTGGGTACGACCATGGGTAGAGGGGACGTGGCCGAGGGGCTCTTCTCGATCACCGAGCTGGCGGACGAGCTCGGGGTCACCCCGCGGGCGATCCGCTTCTACGAAGCCAAGGGGCTGCTCGAACCGCAGCGGGCCGGCGCGACGCGGGTGTACTCGCATCGCGACCGCGCCCGGCTGCAGATCATCCTGCGCGGCAAGCGGCTCGGCTTCTCGCTCGCCCTGGTGCAGAAGTACCTCGACCTCTACGACGCCGACCCGACCCACAAGGTGCAGCTCGAGCATCTCCTCGCCGGCGCGCGCCAGCGCATCGCGGAGCTCGAAGCGCAGCGCCAGGATCTCGAGCTCACGATCGAAGAGTTGCGCGAGATCGAAGATCTGACCCTCGAGGCGCTCGGCGAGCGGCTGTCGCCGGCGCGCAAGTCTCCGGCGTTCCAGGCGGCCGAGCCCTTGAAGTCGCCGCCGCCTGCCCAGCCATCGAAGCCATCGCAGCCAGCCAGGAAAGGGAAAAAGCCATGAAGAGCGTCGTCATCGCGGGCTACGCCCGTTCGCCGTTCACGCTCGCCAAGAAGGGCGACCTCGCCCGGGTGCGCCCGGACGACCTCGCCGCGCAGACGGTGCGCGGCCTGGTCGAGCGCACCGGCGTCGATCCGCAGGAGATCGAGGATCTGCTGGTCGGCTGCGCTTTTCCCGAGGGCGAGCAGGGCTTCAACGTGGCGAGGATCATCGGGTTTCTCGCGCGGCTGCCGCTTTCGGTCGGTGGCGCGACGGTGAACCGCTTCTGCGGCTCGTCGATGCAGGCGATCCACATGGCCGCCGGGGCGATTCAGATGAACGCCGGCGAGGCCTTCCTCTGCGCCGGCGTCGAGTCGATGACCCGGGTGCCGATGGGCGGCTTCAACCCGCTGCCGAATCCGGCGCTCTTCAAGCGCTACCCGCAGGCGTTCGCCGGCATGGGCGAGACCGCCGAGAACCTGGCGAAGCAGTACAAGATCTCCCGCCAGCGCCAGGAGGAGTTCGCCCTGGCCTCGCAGCAGAAGACGGCGGCAGCGCAGGCGGCAGGGAAGTTCGACGCCGAGATCGTGCCGATCGACGCCGGGAAGGGCGGCACGGTGGCGAAGGACGGCACGCCGCGTCCCGACACCACTCTCGAGGGGCTCGCGAACCTCAAGCTCGCCTTCGACGACAAGGGAACGGTCACCGCCGGCACTTCGTCGCCGGTGACCGACGGCGCCTCGGCGACCCTGGTCTGCTCGGAGGAGTACGCGGCCAAGAAGGGCCTCAAGGCACTGGCGCGGATCAAGAGCTACGCCATCTCGGGCTGCGCGCCGGAGATCATGGGCATCGGCCCGGTGCTGTCGACGAGGAAGGCCCTCGAGCGCGCCGGACTGAAGCTCGCCGACATCGACATCATCGAGCTCAACGAGGCGTTCGCTTCGCAGTCGCTCGCCTGTATCGACGAGCTCGGACTCGACATGAGCAAGGTCAACATCGACGGCGGAGCGATCGCCCTCGGGCATCCGTTGGGTGCGACCGGCGCGCGCATCACCGGCAAGGCGGCGGCGCTGCTGGTGCGCGAAGGCAAGCGCTACGCGCTGGCCACGCAGTGCATCGGCGGCGGCCAGGGCATCGCCACCATCCTCGAGCGGGTCTAAAGAGGCGGAACCATGACGGCCACCATTCAGAAGGTAGGAGTTCTCGGCTCGGGCGTGATGGGCGCCGGCATTGCCGCGCACGTCGCCAACGCCGGTCTTCCCGTCGTGCTGCTCGACATCGCGCAGGAGGGCCCCGGCGGCCGGAGCGCCCTGGCCATCGGCGCTATCGAGAAGCTGAAGAAGAACAAGCCATCGGCGCTCATGTCGGCTTCGCGGGCGAAGCTCATCACCCCCGGCAACCTCGACGACGATCTCGCTCTCCTCGCCGACTGCGACTGGATCATCGAAGCGGTGATCGAACGCGTCGACATCAAGCAGAACGTTTTCCGCGCCGTCGACGGCGTGCGCAAGGCGGGCTCGATCGTGTCGAGCAACACCTCGACGATCCCGTTCGCGAAGCTGATGGACGGGCTGCCGGCGGAGTTCGCGCGCGACTTCCTGATCACGCACTTCTTCAACCCGCCGCGCTACATGCGGCTGCTCGAGCTGGTCGCCGGCCCGCACACCCGGCCGGAGGCCTTCGCGGTGGTGCGGAATTTCTGCGACGTCCGGCTGGGCAAGAGCGTCGTCGTCTGCAAAGACACGCCGGCCTTCATCGCCAACCGCATCGGCACCTTCTGGATCGAGAGCGCGATCCGCGAGGCGTTCGACGGCGGGATGACGGTGGAGGAGGTCGATGCCCTCGCCGGCAAGGCCTTCGGCTTCCCGAAGACCGGCGTCTTCGGCCTGCTCGATCTCGTCGGCATCGACCTCGGACCGCACGTCGCCAAGTCGCTCCTCGCGACTCTGCCGGCCGACGACTGGTACTGCAAGACCCACGTCGACAGCCCGTTCATCGACAAGATGATCGCCGACGGCTACACCGGTCGCAAGGGCAAGGGCGGCTTCTATCGCATGGAGACGCGGGACGGCAAGAAGGTCAAGCAGGCCATCGATCTCAAGTCCGGCGAGTACCGGGACTTGGTCGAAGCGAGGTTGGCGAGTATCGGAGTCGCGAAAGGCTCCAGTAAAAGGGGTGGCCCCCGCGCCATTCTCGAGCATCCGGATCGCGGTGGTCGCTATAGCTGGAAGATGATCGCTTCGACGCTATCGTACGCCCTGGAAGTGGCACCGCAGATCGCCGCCGACCTCAACTCGATCGATGAAGCTTTGCGGACCGGCTTCAGCTGGAAATGGGGGCCCTTCGAGCTTCTGGACAAGATCGGTCCGGCCTGGTTCGCCGGGCGACTGGCTGCCGAAGGGCTGCCCGTGCCGGCTCTTCTTGCTCGCGTCGGTTCCGGCAACTTCTATCGCGTCGATCAGGGGAAGCTGCAGCAACTGAACCTTCATCTACCGGCAGCTTCCTACTCCGACGTTCCACGCGGCGAGGGCGTCCTGCTGCTCGGGGATGTGAAGCGCGCCTCGAAACCGGTGGCGAAGAACTCGTCGGCGTCGCTGTGGGATCTGGGCGACGGCGTCCTCTGCCTCGAGTTCACCAGCAAGATGAACTCGATCGACGAGGGCATCCTGAAGCTGGCGCGCAAGGCGATCGGTCTGGTCGGCGACGGCAAGGGGGTGTGGAAGGCGCTGGTGATCTCGAACGAGGGGGAGAACTTCTCGGTCGGCGCCAACATCGGCATCGCCCTCTTCGCCGCCAACATCGCTCTCTGGATGGCGATCGAGGCTCAGGTCTACGAGGGGCAGCAGGTCTACAAGGCGCTCAAGTACGCCCCGTTCCCGGTCGTCGGCGCTCCGTCGGGTATGGCGCTCGGCGGCGGCTGCGAGATCCTGCTGCACTGTTCCGCCGTGCAGGCGCACGCCGAGACCTACATGGGACTCGTCGAGGTCGGCGTCGGCGTGATTCCCGGCTGGGGCGGCTGCAAGGAGATGACCACTCGCTGGGCCACGAATCCGCAGCGCCCCGGCGGTCCTATGCCCGGTGTCGCCAAGGTCTTCGAGACGATCAGCATGGCGCAGGTCGCGACCTCGGCCGAGGAGGCCAAGGAGGCGCTGTTCCTCCGTCCGACGGACGGCATCACGATGAATCGCGATCGCCTGCTCGCCGATGCCAAGGCGAAGGCGCTGGCGATGGTCGCAGCCGGGTACAAGGCCCCGGACGAGGTTGCGATCAGTCTGCCCGGCCCGTCGGGCAAGGCGGCGCTCGACATGGCGGTGGCCGGCTTCCGCGCCAGCGGTGCGGCGACGCCGCACGACGTGGTGGTCTCGGGCCGGCTCGCGACCGTGCTCACCGGCGGCGACACCGACGTCACGCAAACGCTCTCCGAGGACGATCTCCTGGCCCTCGAACGCGAGGCCTTCCTCGCCCTCATCCAGACTCCGGCGACGCTCGCGCGGATCGAACAGATGCTCGAAACCGGAAAGCCCCTGAGGAACTAGCCCGTGCTCAAATACAAAGCTCCCCTGCGCGACCTGCGTTTCGCCTACTACGAGCTCTTCGACGGCGCGGGCCTCGCCCGCCTGCCTGGTTTCGAGGAGGCCAACGAAGAGCTCATCATGGACGTCGTCGCCGAGATGGCGAACTTCTGCGACGGCGTGCTGCAGCCGTTGAACGAGACCGGCGACAAGGAGGGCTGCACCTTCGAGGCCGGCAAGGTCCGCACCCCCAAGGGATTCCCCGAGGCCTACAAGAAGTACCGCGACGGCGGCTGGACGGGGGTGGTGGCGCGCACCAAGTACGGCGGCCAGGGGCTGCCGCACGCTTCGAGCATCCTGCTCACCGAAGTCATGTGCGCCTCGAACCTCTCCTTCGCCATGGTCACGGCGCTCACCAACGGCGCCTACTCGGCGCTCGACCACCACGCCACCGAGGAGCTCAAGGAGCGGTTCATCCCCAAGCTCGTCGACGGCAGCTGGGCGGCGACGATGTGCCTCACCGAGCCGCAGGCCGGCACCGACCTCGGCCTGGTGAGGATGAAGGCCGTGCCGGTCGATGCGGCCAAGGGAATCGACGGCGCCTACCGCCTCTCCGGCAGCAAGATCTTCATCTCCGGCGGCGAGCACGACCTGACCGAGAACATCGTCCATCTGGTGCTCGCGCGCCTCCCCGACGCCCCGCCCGGCATCAAGGGAATCAGTCTCTTCGTCATTCCGAAGCTGCGCGAAGAGGGAGGCAAGCTCGTTCCGAACGGCGTCACCTGCGGCGCCATCGAGCACAAGATGGGAATCAAGGCGTCGCCCACCTGCGTGATCAATTTCGACGGCGCCGAGGGCTTCCTGGTCGGAGAGCCGAACAAAGGGATGAAGGGGATGTTCACCTTCATGAACGGCGCGCGCTTGCACGTCGGCGTGCAGGGGCTGGCGCTCGCCGAGGCGGCCTACCAGGCGGCGGTGAAGTTCGCCCGCGAGCGCCTGCAGGGACGCGCGCTCACCGGCGCCAAGTACCCCGAGCAGGAGGCCGATCCGATCCTCGTCCATCCGGACGTGCGGCGGATGCTCCTCACCATGCGCGCCTTCACCGAAGGGGCGCGGGCGCTCACTGCCTGGGCGGCGATCGAGATCGACCACGCCGAGAACGACCCGGATCCGGAACGCGCCCAGATCGGCGACGACCTCGCGTCGCTCCTCACGCCGGTGATCAAGGCGTTCCAGACCGATCTCGGCTTCGAGATGACGAATCACGCGGTGCAGACCTGCGGCGGCTACGGCTACTGCGTCGACTATGGCGTCGAGCAGTTGGTGCGCGACTGCCGCATCACCCAGATCTACGAAGGGACGAACGGCATCCAGGCGCTCGATCTCGTCGGCCGGAAGCTTCCGGCGCACATGGGACGGTATCTGCGCCGGTTCTTCCATCCGGTGCAGGAGTTCCTCACTGCGGAGGCGGACACGCCCGAGCTCAAGGAGTTTGTCGAGCCGACGGCGAAGGCGTTCGAGCGCCTGCAGCGCGCCACGGCGTGGCTGGCGCAGGAGAGCATGCGGGACGCGAACGAAGCCGGAGCGGCCGCTACCGACTATCTGCACCTCTTCGGCTATACCGCGCTCGCCTATCTCTGGGCGCGCATGGCCAAGATCGCGCTCGCCAAGCGCGGCGGCAAGGCCGACGCGGCGTTCTACGAAACCAAGCTCGCCACGGCGCGGTTCTACATGCAGCGGTTGCTGCCGCGGCACAGCACGCACTTCGCGCTCGTCATGGCCGGCAGCAAGACGCTCATGGAGTTCCCGGACGACGCGTTCTAGTCCTCGTTGGACTTCGAAGACAGCGGAGCCTTCGTGGTACGGCCGGCGCCGTCGTCGCTGAGCGAAGGGGGCGCTCGGTTCGCCACGCTTGGCCTCA
>JBGARM010000182.1:0-6279 GCA_044230215.1 Thermoanaerobaculia bacterium
GAACGCGCGGCACGACCGCAGAGCGCCGGCGCGAAGCGGCCGCGGCGGCGGAGATTCTCGGCGCCCACGAGCTCGAGTTCCTCGCCCTGGGCGACGGTGCCCTGCGCACCGGCCCCGAGGAGGAGGATCAGGTGATCGACGTCCTCCGGCGGCTGCGCCCCGAGTTGGTCCTCGGCCCCGCGACGGTCGACCGCCACCCCGATCACGAGCGCGCCCATGCCGTGGTCGCCGCCGCCTGCTTCTACGCCGGCCTGGCGCGCCGCGGCAGCGGAAGGCCGCACCGGCCGGCGGCGCACTTCACCTATATGCAGAACGACTCGTTCGAACCGTCCTTCGTGGTCGACGTCTCCGCCGCCTGGGAGACCAAGATGCGGGCGCTCGACGCCTACGGCACGCAGCTGCACCCGAGCCAGGGCGCGAGCAACCCGGCGGACGGGCCGGTGACCAAGATCTCGTCGCGCGAGACCCGGCTGATGCTCGACGGCCGGGCGCGGCACTACGGCGACCAGATCGGCGCCGAGTTCGGCGAACCGTACCTTTCGCGCCGCCCGCTCGCCGTCGCCGACCCCTGGCAACTTCTTCCCCGCGGCCTGCGTTAGAGAGTCATGCGGATCGGAATCAGCTGTTACCCGACCTTCGGCGGCTCGGGAGTGGTCGCGACAGAGCTCGCCATGGCGCTCGCCGCCGGCGGCGACGAGGTGCACGTCATCAGCTACGCGCTGCCGTCGCGCCTCTCGCTCCTCGCGCCCAGCCTCTTCTTCCACGAAGTCGTCGTGCCGCACTATCCGCTGTTCGAGTATCCGCCCTATTCGCTGGCGTTGGCGTCGAAGATGGCCGAGGTGGCGCGCCACCAGCAACTCGACCTGATGCACGTGCACTACGCGGTGCCGAACGCGATCTCGGCGGTGCTCGCCAAGCAGATCCTCGCGCCGCAGAAGCTCGCCGTGGTGACGACGCTGCACGGCACCGACATCACGTTGGTCGGCAACGACCCGAGCTATCTCGAGACGACGCGCTTCGGCCTGCGCATGAGCGACGCGGTGACCGCGGTTTCGGATTCGCTGCGCGGCGCGACGGTGGAGCAGCTCGGTCTCGAGGCGAGCCGGATCGAGGTGATTCCGAACTTCATCGACCCGCAGCGCTACGAGGAGGTGCGGGACTCCGCCGGCGCGCGGCGCTGGGCGAAGCCGGGGGAGAAGATCCTCATCCACATCTCGAACTTCCGTCCGGTCAAGAGGGTCATGGACGTCCTCGACGTCTTCCTCGAGGTGCGCAAAGTCATGCCGGCGCGCCTCCTGCTGGTCGGCGATGGCCCGGATCGCGCCAAAGCCGAGGAGCGCTGCCGCCGCGGCGGCACCTGCGGCTCGGTGACCTTCCTCGGCAACATCGCCGCGGTCGAGGAGGTCCTCGTCGGCGCCGACCTCTTCCTCCTGCCGTCGGAGAGCGAGTCGTTCGGTCTGGCGGCGCTCGAAGCGCTCTCCTGCGCGGTGCCGGTCGTCGCCAGCACCGCCGGGGGCATTCCCGAGGTCGTCCGCGACGGCATCGACGGCCTGCTCTTCCCGGTCGGCGACGTCGCGGCGATGAGTGCCGGGGCGATCGGCTTGCTCGGCGATCCCGCGCGGCAGGCGCGCTTCGCCGCGGCGGCGCGGGCGGGCGCGGTGGCGCGCTTCGCGCAGGACAGGGTCGTCGGCCAGTACCGGGCGCTCTACGAGCGGACTCTCGCCGGGCTGGCCGCGCACGCTGTCGGGGCCGCCTCCTGACCGAGGGCTACCGGATACCGGTCGGCCGCGCCGAAGCGGAGATCCGGGAGCTGGGCTCGCGCTTCCTCGCCTACCTCGCCCCGGCGCCGACCGCCGACGCGGCGAAGGAGTTTCTCGACGGGCTGCGCAAGCGATTTCCCGACGCCACCCACCACTGTTTCGCCTGGCGGATCGGCTGGCCGGCGGAGGAGCGCGCCGCCGATGCCGGCGAACCCGCCGGCACTGCCGGGCAGCCGATCCTCCGCGCCCTGGCCGGCGCCGGGGTGAGCGACGTCGTCGCCGTCGTGGTGCGCTGGTTCGGCGGCACCAAGCTCGGCAAGGGCGGCCTCGCCCGCGCCTACACCGCCGCCACCCAGCTGGCACTCGCCGGGTTGCCGACGCGCCAGGAGCTGCCGCGCCGGCGCATTCGATTGCGCGTTTCCTACGACCGGATCGGCGCCGTCAAGCGCCTGGTCCGGGCGCCGGACGTCGAGCTGGTGGGCGAAAGCTACGGCGCCGAGGCGGAGATCGTCCTGGCCGTCACGCTCGCCGCGGTCGCCGCGTTGCTGGCGACGCTCGACGACCTGGGAATCGTCGCCGAGCCGATAGCGCCGTAGCCCGGCGGTTGTCCTCCTGCCGCGCGGGAAACCGTATCTCCAGTGAGCCCCGCAGGCCCGCCGCGGGTGGCGAACCGGCGCCGCGTTCGGCGAGTCGTCGCGCTGCGCACGCGAGGGGTGTCGTCGCTTGTCGGCCCCGGGAGCGGGGTATAAACTGAAAGCGCTTTCAAGCCATGCAGAGTGACCTACTTCTCGTGAGGAGACGCTGACGATGAGCGAACCGTCCGTTCCGCCGCCCCCCGCCGCTGCGCAGAACAGCAATCGAACCCTGATGCTGGTGCTCGCTTATCTCGGCCTGCTCGCGCTGGTGCCGCTGCTGACCGAGAAGGACGACAAGGAAGTGCAGTGGCACGCCAAGCATGGCCTGGTCCAGTTCTTTGCCTGGATCATCATCTTCGTGCTGTTCACGATTCTCTCCTTCATCCCCGGCGTCGGCTGCGTGACGAGCATCATCTCGCTCTTCCTGTGGATCCCGATGCTGATCGTGACGATTCTGTCGATCATGAAGGCGGTGAACGGCGAGCGCTTCATCATCCCCGGCCTCTCCGACTTCGCGGACAAGTTCTGACATGAACGACCAGTACATTCCGCCTCCGCCCGCTCCGCCGATGGCGCCAGCCTCCTCCGGATCGAGCAAGGCGACCACTGCCCTGGTCCTCGGCATTCTCGGCTTTCTCTGCTGCCAGCTGTGCGCGCCGTTCGCCTGGTACATCGGCAAGAACGAAGTCAAGGCGATCAAGGAGGGCACCAGCCCGGCGGCCGGGCAGGGCACCGCCATGGCGGGGATGATTCTCGGCATCATCGGGACGATCTTCCTCGTGCTCGGCGTCATCTGGATCTTCTTCGCCGGCGGTCTGGCGATCCTGTCGGCGATGTCGGGAGCGGCGGGAAACTAGGCCGCAGAAAGGTCCAGCGACGGCGAAGATGTCGGCTGTGCGGATCTGGTGGGCGACGGGCCTCGGGCTCGTCGCCCTTTTGTTTGCCCTTGCGTTCTGGAACCCGGCGACTGCCGGCGGGCCCGATCTCTGTCTCTTTCATCGCGCGACCGGTATCGCCTGTCCGGCCTGCGGATTGACCCGGGCGGCGGCTGCGTTCGCGCACGGCGAACTTGGCGAGTCGCTGCGCTGGCACCCGCTCTTCCTGCTTCTCGCCAGCGAAACAGGGCTGCTCTGGCTGGCCTGGGGCTTTGGGCTGCGCGAGCGGTCGCGCGCCGGTTCGCCGCCGCGGAATTCCAGGTGGCCTCGCCCCGTCGCGCTCGGCCGGCTGGGGCCGCGTCTCGCCATCGGTAACGGCGTCCTGCTGCGGCTGGTCTGGATCCTGCGCCTCGCGACCGGGACGCTCCCGGCGTGAGCGCCGCCGGGGCGCGACCGGCCGAAGAGCGACCCGGTGCCCGACGCAGGCGTTGGCGGCTCGTCGGGCTCGTCGTCCTGCTGCTCCTCGTCTTCGACTGGAGCCGCGCGCCGGCGCGGCAGGTCACGGCGCGGCTAGAGCTCGCCGCGATCGGCCGCTATCAGGCGTGGATCTCGCCCTGGTTGCAGAAGGGCGGGGTGCGCTGCCGCTTCACTCCGTCGTGCAGCCACTACGCCGCCGCCGTCGTCGCGCGCGACGGCTTCGTCGCCGGCAACATCCGGGCGCTCGGACGGCTGGTGCGTTGCGGACCGTGGACCAGCGCAGGAACCTCCGATCCGCCGTAGACTAGCCGCCGACCCGGAAGTTCCTCGAGAGCTCCTTGACGACTACCACCCCGCTTCTGCGCCGAGGGCTGATCTACTTTCTGCCGCTGCTGCTGCTCGGCGGCCTCTTCTGTCTCAAGGCGACGCACGCCGACGCCGCGAGCGGCCGCCGCGTCGGCTTCACGCTCAACGACGGCGCCACCGGGGTGAGCCTTCGGGCGCTGGTCCCCGGCCTGCCGGCCGAGGCGGCAGGGCTGCGCGAAGGCGACCGGGTGCTCGAGATTGCCGGGCAGCCGATCCGGGTCGAATCCGACTACGACGGGATCGCACTCCGATTCCGGCGCGGCGAGGCGGTGCCGGTCACCATCGATCGCGCCGGCCAAAGGCTCACCCTCAGCCTGACGCCGGGAATTCCGGTCTCCTGGAGCAGTCTCGTGCTCGACCTGCTGGTGGCGATTGCCTATCTCGCCCTCGGCATGGTGGCGATCGGCCAGGCCGGCCGGGACGTCCGCGCGCGACTGCTCTACTTCTACTCGTTGTCGGTGGCGGCGGAGCTCTGCCTGCCTTCCGAGCCGGTCAACGCGCTGGCGATCGGCCTCTGGTCAACGGTCGGCTTCTACCTTCTTTCCGGCATGCAGATGGGGGCCGAGATCCACCTCTCGGCGCTCGTTCCGGAGCGCCCGAACTGGCTCAGGGCGAGGCCCTGGCTGGTGCCGACCTTCTACGCCATCGGCGGCGTCGTCGCCGCGAGCACGGCGATCGCGCTCATCGTCGAAGCGAGCGGCGGCCAGCTGCCGTGGAGCTCGAGCCAGGCCGAGTTCATCCTGCTCGATCTCGGGCTGCCGGTCTGGGCGGCGACGCAGGTGCTGATCCTGGGCGAGCGCTTCCTGCACCACCCGCGCCGCGACGGCCGGCAGCAGGCGGGACTGGTGCTGCTCGGTCTGCTGCCCTGGATGTGCGTCGTCTTCTTCCTCGCCGTCCGGCAGCTCTTAGGGCTGCCGGCGGTGGCCGTTCCGCAGGCGATCTGGACGCTGGTGCTGCTCGGCTTCCCGGTGGCGATCTTCGTCGCCATCTTCCGCTACCAGCTGTTCGACATCGAGCTGGTAATCCGCAAGAGCCTGCTCTACGGCGCCCTCACGACCTCGCTGGTGCTGATCTTCTACGCCGCGCTGGGCGCCGGGGGGGCGCTCTTCGCGCGCACTCTCGAGGGGGGCCGCGAATCGGTCTGGGTGGTCTCGGCGGCGACGCTGGCGCTCGGCCTGGTCTTCAATCCGATGCGCAAGCGTCTGCAGGGGCTGATCGACCGCCGGCTCTTTCCGGAGAGCACGGCCTTTCGCCAGCGCGCGCTCGGAATCGTCGCCGAGCTCGCGTCCCACGGCAAGCTGCCGCGCATGGGCGAGTTCCTCTGCGAAGAGCTCTGCCGGACGTTCAGCCTGCGGTCGGCGACGATCTGGATCGCAGCGCCGCCGATGGGTCAGCTGATGAGTCTCGCCTCCTCCGGGATCGCGCTCGAGGACAGCGAACAGACGGTGCTCCTGGCGCCCGACGACATGGGGCTCCGGGCGCTCACCCGCGGCGCGCGGCCGATGCCCTCCTCCCTGCTCGAGCGCGCCGGCGGCTCGCTCGCCATACGGGTGCGCGGCGCCGGCGCCGAGCTCACCGTGCCGATGCTCTCGCACGGCCGGCTGGTGGGACTCCTGCTGCTCGGCGCCAAGAAGGGGGGCGAGCGTTTCGTCGCCGAAGAGATCGAGCTCCTGAAGCTTCTCGCCGGCCAGGCGGCGACGGTGTTCGAGAATGCGCGGCTATTCGAATCGGCGACCTTCGAGGGCCTGACCGGCCTTTACCGGCGCGAGGCGGTGCTCGAGATCCTCGACCGCGAATGGAGCCGCTCCATCCGCTACGACCGGCCGCTGTCGATCGCCCTCGCCGACCTCGATCGTTTCAAGTGGATCAACGACCGCCACGGCCATCTGGCCGGGGACCTGGTCCTGCAGCGCGTCGCGGCGGAGCTCCGCGCGCACGTGCGCGACACCGACTTCATCGGCCGCTTCGGCGGCGAGGAGTTCCTGATCGTGCTGCCCGAGACCCAGCTCGACGGCGCGACGCGTCTCGCCGAGAAGATCCGCGAGCGCATCGAGGCGCTCGAGATCGCCATCGACAGCGGCGAGCCGCTCAAGGTCACCCTGTCGATCGGTGTCGCCGGGCGCGCGGAGGTGAGGGGAGACGGCAAGACGCGCGCGCGGCCGCTGC
>JBGARM010000183.1:0-6214 GCA_044230215.1 Thermoanaerobaculia bacterium
GATCGAGCGCCGTTTCGCCGCCATGGGCCGGCGGCTGTCGCCGAACAACCGCAAGCAGGCCGAAGTGCTGGCCGGCGCCCAGGTGCTCGACAATCCCAACGGAACGGCTCCCGGTCAACTCTTCGAGCGCGCCGGCAAGGCCCTGTTCCTCTTCCCCGGAGTCCCCTTCGAGCTCGACCGGATGGCGGCGGAGTTCCTGGTGCCGTGGCTCGAGCGGCGCTCGGGCGGCGCCGCGCGCGAGACCTGGACCATCAAGGTCGCGATGCGGCCGGAGTCGGAGGTCGACCTGGCGCTCGCGCCGGCGTACGCGGAGTTCGGTCAGGAATGGATGACCGTCCTCGCCGGAGCGGGCGAAGTGCGCGTCCTGCTCACTGCGGTGGGCAGCGAGGGCGCGCGGCGGGAACGTCTGGCGGAGATGCGCCAACGGACCCTCGCCCTGCTCGGCGACGGCGTTTTCGGCGAGGGCGCCGAGACGACGCTCGAGTCGGTCGTCGCGCGCCTGCTGGCCGACGGTGGATGGACCCTGGCGACCGCCGAATCGTGCACCGGAGGGCTGGTGGCCGAGCGGATGACCCGCGTTCCAGGGGTGAGCGGCGTTTTCGTCGGCGGCGTCGTGGTCTATTCGAACGCCTCGAAGAGCGCGCTGCTCGGCGTCGCTCCCGAGCTCCTGCGAGACATCGGAGCGGTGTCCGAAGAGGTGGCGCGAGAGATGGCGACGGGCGTCTGCCGGCGGCTCGGCAGCGACGTTGGAGTGAGTCTCACCGGCATTGCCGGCCCGGGGGGCGGTTCGGAGGCGAAGCCGGTCGGGACGGTGCATGTCGCGGTTGCCGGACCGGGAGAGACGCCGGTGGAGCATCGCGTCGCGCGCTTTCCCGGCAGCCGCGAGCGCATCCGAATGTTCGCCGCCCAGATGGCGCTCGAGATGCTGCGCCGGCGGCTGCTCGCGGCGCTGGCTCCGGCCGCCCCGGGAGCCGGCGGATGAGCGCGCGCTGGATCGGCCTCGTCGGCGCCGCCTATCTGCTCGGCTCGCTGTCGTTCAGCCTGGCGGTCGTCTGGCTGCTGCAGCGCGCCGACGTGCGCAAGCTCGGCAGCGGCAACGCCGGCGCCACGAACGTCCTGCGCGCAGCGGGACGCTGGCCGGCGCTGCTCGTCCTGCTGCTCGACATCACCAAGGGCATCGTGCCGGTGCGCGTCGCGCGCGCCCGGGGGGCGCCCCCCGCAGTGGTCGCCGCCCCGGCGGTCGCGGTGGTCATCGGACACGTCTTCCCGCTCTTCTTCGGTTTTCGCGGCGGCAAGGGCGCCGCCACCGGATTCGGCGCGCTGGTGGCGCTGCTGCCGCTCGCCGCCTGCGCGGCAGTCGCGATCTTCGCCATCACCGTCCTGGCGACGCGCTACGTCTCGCTCGGCTCGGTGCTCTCGGCGGTGGCGCTGCCGGGCCTGGCGTTGCTCTTTGCCCGCCTCGGTTGGGCGCACGAGGTCTCGTCGAGCGCGCTGGTCCTCACCATTGCCTGCGCGGGCCTGGTCGTCCTGCGGCACGGCGACAATGTCAGGCGCCTCCTCGCTGGAACCGAACGTCGTCTGGGCGAAGGCAGAGGGTAGAGGTCACTTGCGAATGGCGCAAATCGGAATTCTCGGCGCAGGATCCTTCGGCACCGCGGTCGCCATCCACGCGGCGCGTGCCGGTCATCGCGCGACGCTCTGGGTGCGCCGCGAGGCGGCGGCGGCGGAGATCGACGCAGCGCGCGAGAACCGCCGCTATCTGCCGGGAGTGAGCCTGCCGGAGGGGCTGGCGATCACCCACGACCTCGCGGCGCTGGCCGACTCGGAACCGCTCGTCGTGGCGGCGCCGTCGCACGGTTACCGCGCCGTTCTGCGGGAGTTTCTCGCCGCGCGGGGCTCGCTGGCGCCGCTCACCGTCGTTTCGGCGACCAAGGGCATCGAAGCCGAGACGCTCGCCCGGATGAGCCGGGTCTCGGAGGAAGAGTGCGAGCGCGCCGGCACCGCGCTGCGCTTCGCCGCTTTCTCCGGCCCGACCTTCGCCGCCGAGCTGGCGCGCGCGGTTCCCTCGGCGGCGGTGGTGGCGAGCGCCGACGTGGCGCTCGCGGCGGAGCTTCGCGAGACACTGGCGAGCCCGACGCTGCGGCTCTACTCGTCGGCTGACGTGGTCGGCGTCGAGCTCGCCGGCGCGGCGAAGAATGTCATCGCCATCGGCGCCGGGGTCGTCTCCGGGCTGGGAATGGGCCACAACACCCTCGCCGCCCTGATCACCCGCGGCCTGCACGAGATCACCCGCCTGGGTCTGGCTTACGGCGGCGATCCGAAGACCTTCTCGGGTCTCGCCGGACTGGGCGATCTGGTGCTCACCTGCACCGGCGGCCTGTCGCGCAATCGCCGCACGGGCATGGAGCTCGCCCAGGGAAAGAGCCTGCAGCAGATTCTCGAGGAGACGACCGAAGTCGCCGAGGGTGTCAAGAACTCGCGCGTCATCCTGCAGCTGGCGCGCGCTGTCGGCGTCGAGATGCCGATCAGCGAGCAGATGGTCGCCGTGATGTACGAGGGCAAACCCGCCAAGCAGGCGCTGCACGAGCTGATGACCCGCGATCTCAAGCACGAGGCCGCGCACTAGGGAGTAGACTGCCGCATGGCAACCCACCAGACCGTCCTCATCCTCGATTTCGGGAGTCAGTTCACGCAGCTGATCGCGCGCCGCCTGCGCGAGCACCGGGTCTACTGCGAGGTTCATCCCTACTCGATGCCGGTCGAAGAGATCCGCCGCCGCGCCCCTATCGGCATCGTGCTCTCGGGCGGTCCGCAGAGCGTCTACGACGACGGCGCGCCGCATGCCGAGCGATCCCTCCTCGAGCTCGGCATTCCCGTCCTGGGCATCTGCTACGGCATGCAGCTGGTCGCGCATCTGCTCGACGGCAAGGTCGAGCACGCCGCCCGGCGGGAGTACGGGCGCGCCGAGGTGGAGGTGCAGGAGCGCGGGCTGCTCTTCGCCGGCCTCGATTCGGCGGAGACCGTGTGGATGAGTCACGGCGACCACGTCACACGGCTTCCGTCGGGTTTCGTGCAGACCGCGCGCACGGCCAACGCGGCCGTCGTGGGAATGGATGATCGCGCGCGCGGCATCTACTGCATTCAGTTCCACCCTGAGGTCTCGCACACCGTGCACGGCTCGACGGTGCTGCACAACTTCCTCTTCAAGGCCTGCGGCGCCACCGGCGACTGGACAATGGCCTCCTATCTCGACGAAGCGGCGGCGGCCATCCGCGAGCGGACGCGCAGCCACAAGGTGCTTTGCGGCATCTCGGGCGGCGTCGACTCGGCGGTCACCGCGGCGCTGCTCAAGCGCGCCATCGGCGCCCAGCTCGTCTCGGTGTTCGTCGACACCGGGCTGCTGCGCAAGGGAGAGCGCGCGCAGGTCGAGGCGAGCCTCACCGACGGTCTGGGCATCCCGATCGTCACCGCCGACGCCGGCGCGGACTTTCTTGGCGCGCTGGCGGGGGTCGTCGATCCGGAGGCCAAGCGCAAGGCGATCGGGCGGATCTTCATCGACGTTTTCCAGCGCGAGGCGCGCAAGTTCGACGGCGTGAAGTTCCTCGCCCAGGGGACGCTCTACCCGGACGTCATCGAATCGACCTCGGTGCGCGGGCCGTCGGCGGTCATCAAGTCGCACCACAACGTCGGCGGTCTCCCCGAGAAGCTCGGCTTCGAGCTCGTCGAGCCCCTGCGCTGGCTGTTCAAGGACGAGGTTCGCCAGCTGGGGCGCGAGCTCGGCTTGCCGGAGGAGTTCATCGGCCGCCATCCGTTCCCCGGCCCGGGACTCGCGGTGCGGATCCTCGGCGAGGTTACCGCCGAGAAGGTCGCGCTGTTGCAGGAGGCCGACGCCATCTTCCTCGCCGAGCTGCGCGAGAGCGGCTGGTACGACAAGGTCTCGCAGGCATTCGCAGTCCTCCTGCCGGTCAAGACCGTCGGCGTCATGGGCGACTTCCGCACCTACGAGAACGTCCTCGCCCTGCGCTCGGTCGAGACCCACGACTTCATGACCGCCGACTGGAGCCACCTGCCCTACGAGCTCCTGGGCCGGGCCGCCAACCGCATCGTCAACGAAGTCCGCGGCATCAACCGCGTGGTCTACGACGTCACCTCGAAGCCCCCGGGCACGATCGAGTGGGAGTGACCGGAGGCCATCGGGGCACCTCCGCCGATGGGGCCTGAAAGAAATCTGCGGCAACCTGTCGATTTCCGCCCGGCTCGTTCGTCGTCCATATGAGACGCCAATAAGGGCCGGCTCGAACCAGGAGACAGACGATGCGCGTGATGGTGATTGCGAAGGCCAATGAAGAGATGGGAAAGAGCATGGCCAATCCCACCCCCGAGATGCTGGAGGCGTTCGCAGCGATGGACAAGTTCACCGAGGAGCTGGTCCAGGCCGGCATCTTCATTGCCGCGGCCGGCCTCCAGAACAGCGCCCAGGCCAAGCGGATCGTCTGCGAGGGTACGGAGCGCACGGTCGTCGACGGGCCGTTCGCCGAATCCCGAGAGCTCATCGCCGGCTTCTCGATCTGGGAGGTCAAGGACATGGACGAGGCCGTGGCCTGGGCGAAGCGCGCCCCCAACGCCATGCCGGGCAAGAGCGAGATGGAGATCCGGCCGTTCTACGAGGCCGCCGATCTGGCCGAGTTCGTGACGCCCGAAGAGCTCGCCACACCCCGCGAAGGGACGCGCGGGAAGCTCGGCGTCGCCTGATTCCGCCGAACACCGCTGCCGGTGCCGGCTTGTCTCTCCTCCGGCCTTGACTCAAAATGAAGCGTGACCGCGGGCGAGACGCACCAGACGATCGAAGCGACCTTTCGCATCGAACGGGCCAGGCTGATCGCTGGCCTGGCCCGCGTGGTGCGGAGCGTCGACCTCGCCGAGGACCTGGCGCAGGACGCGCTGGTCGCCGCTCTGTCTGAATGGCCCAGAACCGGCGTTCCCGCGAATCCGGGCGCCTGGCTGATGGCCGTGGCCAAGCGGCGCGGCGTCGACGCCTTTCGCCGCGACCGGATGAGCGAACGCAAGCATGAGGAGCTCTCGCGCGCTTTGGCGGGTTCGTTCGACGGCGCTCCCGAAGCGATTGCCGCGGCCATCGACGACGATCTCGGCGACGAGCTGTTGGGCCTCATTTTCGCTGCCTGCCACCCGATCCTGTCGCCCGACGCCCGCGCGGCCCTCACCCTGCGGGTGGTCGGGGGACTTTCGACCGACGAGATCGCCCGCGCCTTCCTGTCGAGCGAGCCGGCGATCGCGCAACGCATCGTGCGCGCGAAGAAGGCGATCGCCAAGGCCGGATTGAGGTTCGAAGTGCCGCGGGGCGCCGAGCTCGCGGCGCGGCTGCCCTCGGTGCTCGAGGTTGTCTACCTCATTTTCAACGAAGGCTACGCGGCCACGGCGGGCGACGCCCTCGTCCGGCCGGACCTGTGCCTGGAGGCGCAACGGCTCGGCCGCATTCTGGCCGGTCTGATGCCCGACCATCCGGAAGTCCTCGGCCTCCTGGCTCTCATGGAGATCCAGGCCTCGCGCCTCCGAACGCGCAGCGCAGCGGACGGCGCCTTCGTGCCGCTGACCGAGCAGGATCGCTCGCGCTGGGACCAGCTCCTGATCCGCCGGGGCCTCGACGCGCTGGCCCGCGCCGAAGTGCTGGCCGGCAAGGGGAGGGAAAGCGGGCCCTACGTGCTGCAGGCGGCGCTGGCGGCGTGTCACGCCCGCGCGCGCCTGGCCGCCGATACCGACTGGCCGCTCATCGCCGCGCTTTATGACCGCCTGCGCGTCGTGTCGCCCTCACCCGTGGTGGATCTCAATCGCGCGATCGCCCACAGCATGGCTTTCGGGCCCGAAGCGGGCCTCCGGCTCCTGGACGAGATCGCCGACACTCCGGCCCTCCGCGACTTTGCGCCCCTGCCGGCGGCGCGGGGCGACTTTCTCTTCCGCGCCGGCCGCCGGACGGAGGCCCGTTCAGAGTTCGAAGCTGCGGCCGCGCTCACCCGCAACGCGCGCGAGAGGGCCTTTCTCCTCGCCCGCGCCGACGCCTGCGTCGCGATGCAGGTGAAGCTCGCGGGTGAAGGGTCGCGCTTCACCGACTTCCTGCGGCAGTGCGAGCTCGAGGCGGTCGCGCTCGAAGCGGTCGGCCAGCACTACCTGCAGGACGCCTGGAGCACCGGGCACATGT
>JBGARM010000184.1:0-5881 GCA_044230215.1 Thermoanaerobaculia bacterium
CGGCCCACGGGAAGGCCCGCGGCGATGAAGGAGCCCCGGTCGTCCGAGAGGGTGCGAGCCTCTGCCCCGGCGCCAAGCAGGAGCCTCCCGCGCCCAGCCGGCCGGACGTGCACTACCGCGCCGGCGATCGGCTGCGAGGTGCGGGCGTCGAGAACCGCCCCCCGCACGCCGGCCCCTCTGCGCAGCACGATCGTTCCGAGGTCGACCGGCTGGCCCGCACCGACCGCCAGCCAGTCGATCGCCTCGGTGCGCCACCCCGAAGC
This sequence comes from Thermoanaerobaculia bacterium, assembly GCA_044230215.1. Classification (GTDB taxonomy): domain Bacteria; phylum Acidobacteriota; class Thermoanaerobaculia; order Multivoradales; family JAGPDF01; genus JAGPDF01. The sequence goes on from JBGARM010000184.1 coordinate 264, forward strand.
CCGGATGCGCAGGGCGAAGTTCCCGGCGCGGGGTACGCGCAGGAGAAAGCGACCCTCGGGCAGAACCTCCGGCTCGACAGGGAAGGTCCTCTGCCCGCCGCCGCCTTCGAACTCTTCGACAAGCTCGAACTGCACCTCGACAGGCGTCGATCCGTCGTCTCCGATGACCGCCCCTCGAATTCCCCCGTGGTCGGCCAGGCGGAGGATCTGGGCCTCGGCTCGCGGCGCCTGGATCGCGGTCGGCGCCGAAGTGCCTGCGTCAGTCTGGGCCGCAGTGCATTCCGTCGAGGTAGCCGGAAGCGCGACCTGCACTTCGCCTCGCGCGCCGGTCACCACCGTAACCGCGCCGTCGCATCGCACCGTCGCGCCGGCAACCGGCACACCCTGCGCCGTGCGAACAAGGACCCAGGCCCGCTTGCCGGGATCGAGGCTCGAGCGCTGAGGGGCCGCGGGTACGTTGAGGACCTGGCGGAAGGGGAGGTAGCCAGGAACCTCCGCCTCGAGAGTGACTTCGCTTGCGGGCAGACCGCCGAGCCTCCAGGTCCCCGACGCGTCGGCTGCGGTGCAACGTCGGACAGCGAAGCGCTGGCCGAGCTCGACAGGGAGGGGCCGCCAAACTCCGCAAATCTGGACCGGGCCGGACGGAGCCACGCCATCGCCGACGAGAGTCCCCTCCTGCTCGACACCTGGGGATAGCTCGAGGCGCGACCAGGGCGCGCCGGCATCGAGTCGCCACAACTTGGGCGCGAAGTCGGCGGCCTCGACTACGGCCACGCCACCGGGGACTCGCGGCAGCGCGAAGGGCAAACGCCCCTCGAGGTCACTCTCGCCCTCAATCGGGGCCAGCGCACCGCGCGGATCCGTCGAATCGGTGGGCAGGAAAACCGCGACCTTTGCGCCAGCAATCGGCGATCCCCTTCCATCGACGACCCGGACCTCCGCAGCCGCGACTTGTGCCGAAATGAGTCCGAGTGCCAGAAGGGTCGCCCTTAGATACCTTCCGTCCTTCGACAAGGGCGCCCCCGGCATCAACGCCCTCCGCCGCCTGCGGCGGGCGGAGACAACGGTTTGGTGAACCAACGCGCCGCCAGGAGCTCCTCGTCGAGCATCTCGACCTGACTCGCATAGCTCGGAATACTGCGCAGGAGCAAGAGCTCGCCGGTCGCACTCCAGATCTCGATGCGAGGCCGGGGAGCCAAGGAAGCGGCGCGCGAGTACTCTGCGCTGGCGACTTGGATCACCTGTCCTGGCAGAGAGCTCACCCCAACCTGCTTCGCTGTCGAATCGGCCGGCACAACGGTCGCGACGACGATCTCTCCGTCCTGTTCGCGGTCCTTGATCCAATGATCGAGCTTCTCGATCAACATCGAATCGCAGACCGTGCAGCCGCGCAATGCCGGCCAATAGACGACCGCGAGCCGATGCGGCGTCTTCTTCCTCCACTCTGTCACCGGCCTCGGTTCCGGCGTCCAGGGCGAATCCTCGCTGCGAGCGCATGCGCTCTGCAGTGCCAGGATCGACAGGGCTGTCGCGGCCAGTGCGCGAAGGACGAGCCGCTTCCATCGCCGCGGGCAGTGAGGAACCGGCCTCATCGCGGCGACTCGAAGGGCCCCAAAGCCGGTCGGGGAAAGGTGATCAGCTGCTGCAGGGGCTGCACACCGACCTGCCGCATCGGTCCCTTCTCGAGGACGGCCCAGCGACGCTTGCCGGGAACGAAGACAATCTCCGCAGCGCGCGTCGGCAATTCGATCGGCGGAGCGATCTTGTCCGCAGCCGAATCGACGGGGTAGACCAACCACTGCGTACCGCCGGCAGCCATGGGCTGGTGCGCGACTACCAGGAGCCAACGATCTTCGATGCAGAAGAGCCCATCGGCGAGCCGCGCCATCCGCATGGCCGCCCACCGTTCCTGAACGGAATCCCGTCCCTTGAGGGGCGGCAAGTTCGGCCGCTGACGGAACAGTTCCGGAAAGCTGCGCAGCGTGCTTCGAGTGGCCCCGAACTTCTCGATCGCGAGTGTCGGAGCCATTCGCAGCAGATACACCTGATCGCCGCAGGCTGCGACCTTGGTCGGGTAAGAGTGGTAGGCCGCGATCTCTTCCTCGTCGGCCTCGACTTCGCCGAGCTTCTCGACCTTCCCGGGCAGAGCGAAGGGCACTGCGAACATCGCCGTCAGGGACCAGTTCAGGTCGTGCGCCTGTACATCTCCGATGCCGAAGAACTTGGTAGCGCCGGCATCAAGCGAGTACAGGAAGAGTTGCCGATACTCGGCGAGCTTGGGATCCTCCCATTCGAGCGAGAGGCTATCGACGGGTTCGAACGCTTTGTTGAGCCAGATCCAGTGGTAGAAGTTCGAGCCGACCAGATAGCGGTCCCCAACGACGAAAGGGTAGGCCGGCTTGGCAAACTCGAGGGGGCCCTGTCCAGGCTTGACGATTTCGCGATCGAGCCGGCCATCGGGGTTGTAGACGTAGATCTTGCCGCTCTCTGGGTCCGCGACGACGACGTGCTCCTCCCCCACCTCCCATGTGGCCTGAGCCACCCAGAGGGGTCCGGAATCGAGAGTTGTTGAAACCACGCTGGGACCGGCAATGACCTTGGCTGGCACTGCCTCGACCTCGGACTGGGCGGGACTGGCGGCAGATAGCAGAGCGAGGAGTGCAGCGCCGAAGCGAACTCCGACGCTGCAACCCTCGAGGACATCCTTCAGCCGCAGACCGTGACCCGGAGACAGCCGCGGGGCGAGCCGCCGCAGTCGTTCCAGCCCGACTGATAGTCCAGCTGACACTCGGCTCCGCACTGGTCGCAGCGGTTGAGGGAAGCCTGGGCTGGCGGCGTCGGAGTCGCGACGAACCCAGCCAGCAGCAAGACGAGGGCCCCCAGGATCAGTTTCGCCTTCGACATTCTCGTTCTCCCTTCTTTCACCCGCCTCTAAGGCGAGTCCTTGCCGAGCGGGTGGAGTCCCGCAGCGGAGAGCCTTGACATCGGAACAGTCGCATTCGACACCGTAAGCGACCTGTCGCAGCAGTTGCCGTGCAGCCGAGGTCCCGCGTTCGATTTCGCGCTTCGGCTTTTCGAGCGATGGACCGGCGAACGGAGAGAGAATGCGTGTCTTGAGGTTCACGAAAAAAACGTAGCACAGTGCAAGAGCCGCTCAAGCACGACTCAAAGTGGGCACGGTTTGGCGCGCTCGAATGCCGAAATCACCTCGCGAGCGCAAGAGTTGAGTCGGCCCTGCGTACGCGCTGATCGCTGATCGGCCCGCGCCGACTTCAGCACCGTCGATCTTCGACCAGACCCCCCCCAGCTCCGCGAGGTGCGGCGCGGGGCGCTGGCGCTCCACGCCCTGTGGAGCCGGCTCGAGGCGAACCGCAAAAACACCCGCTTCGGCAAGGAGCTCGAAGCGCGCTACGCCGCCGTGGCGCGCCTTTTCGCCGGCCTCGCCGACCGCCCCAATCCGCTCTCGACCCACGAACGGAGTGCGACGCTGCAGAAGGCGATCGTCCCCGAGCTGCCGCCGATCGAGGCGGCCTGGCCGACGCTGCAGGTGGCGGATGCGGCGGTCGAGCGGTGGGTGGAGCTCAGGGTGAGGGTGATGATGCGGTTGGCGGCGTTGGCGGAGGGGGCGGAAGCGCCCAGGTAGGAGTACGCCGGGGACACGTACCCGCCCTGGAGCGCTTGCGGGTCGGACGGGCAACTTCCCTGGGGCGGGAACATGTCCCCAGCTGCGGGGCGCAGTTGTCCTTTTCAGGGTTTCCTGTCGGGCTGGAAGCCGATCTGCGGGCGAGGGGGCTTCGGCGGCTCCAGCAGCCGGCGGAGGGCGGCGAAGACCTGTTTCAGGTCGGCGTCGTGCGCCACAACACGGCGTTCGAGGGAGGCGAGTTGCTTGCCGAGCTCGGCGTGGGTGCGGGCGAAGTCGCGCAGGTGGACGAAGGCACGGACGACGAAGACGCTCATTTCCACGGCACGGGGGCTGTTGAGGATCGTGGCTGCCATGATGGCGCCATGCTCGGTGAAGGCCCAAGGAAGATATCGGCGCCCGCCGCGCCCGGGCTTTGAGGTCACAATTTGTGACCTCAAACGAACGAACTCTTCCTCCGAGAGCTGAAAGGCAAAGTCCTTATCGACTGGATCTTTGTTCCGACGTCCATCGCTACCGCCGTCACTTCCGCCATGGCTCTCCTCGCTCTCTAGTTCTCTTCGGTCCTGTCGGGTTCACAGGGAGCCCTGCCGGCAAGGACCCTTCCTCTAGGTAAGACGGATTCGAGAGTCTGGATCTGGCGCTAGAGGTACGCCGGGGACACGTACCCGCCTTGCAGCGGTCCAGGGTCCGGCCAAGCGCTCGCTGGAGGGCGGTTACATGTCCCCAGCTGCGGGGAGCGGGCGGCTTGGTCGGAGTTGCTCAGCGGGCGCCGGAGGCTCCGGCTTTGAGGCGGTCGTAGATGGCGTCCGGGGCGAGGTCGGCGCCGTTCGGCCAGCAGATGACGCTCCACTCGTCGATGCCGGCGTCGGAAGGGCGCGCAAAACGGGCCGGATCGCGCAGGGGCTCCATCATCGGGCCGAAGAGCCGGTCTTCGTAGTCGAGGACTCCGCGGACGCCGTCGGAGAACTCGATCTCTAGGCGGAAGGTCGGGAGCGCCCGCACCGCAGTCACGCGTTCCATATCAGCCCTCTTTGCTCGGCAGGGGGCAGAACGACGCCTTTATGCGACGCGGCGAACGTGCGCGATCTCGTCGGGGGCGACCGCGCGGAGATCTTCGGCGGGCACGGTGACGACGGCGATCGTCTCGCCGGCGAGCGTGGCGAACTCGACCTCGAAGCCGGCGCCTCCGGCATGCGCCAGGACGACCGTTCCGACGTCTCCGGCTTCGAGTCTCGCTTCCGGGAGGTCTCGTCGCAGCACGACCGTTTCGAACTCTGCAAGAGCGGCGCTCATTCGCGCTCCGGGTCCCGAAGCAGGAAGCGATCGATCGCCTCCACCATTGGCGGCAGGTCGGTCTTGACGATTTCCCAGACGATGTCGAAGTCGACCCGGTCGTAGCCGTGGATGACGCGATTCCGCAGCCCGACCATTTCGGCCCAGGGAAGATCCGGTAGAGCTGCGCGAATTTCAGGCGTTGCGCGCGCCGCAGCTTCTCCGACGATCTCGAGAAGTCGCACGATCGACAAGTTCAGCTGGCGGTCGAAGTCGAGGTCGGCTCGACTCCGCCCCTGGAGCATCGCGACAGCTTCCCGCCCATGGTCGAGCATGTGGCGCAGGCGTATCCGGTCGTCATGCCGCGTCATAGATGGTCTCGGCCTCAGCCAGCACGTCTTCGCGGAAGTAACGCGACAGGAAGCCTTCGGTGTTGAGGTCGACCGTGCGGCGGAGAATCTTCGAGAGCTCGTCCTGAAGGGAGAAGAAGCGCAAACCCATCTTCGTCCCGGGTTCGAACTCGACCAGCACGTCGACGTCACTTGCTGGAGAAAAATCGTCGCGCAGAACGGAACCGAATAGGGCGAGTTTGCGGACGCGATGCCGGCGACAGAAATCGGCGATCTGGTCGCGCGGGATCTCGATCGCTGGCCGCGTCGGTACGTTCATGGCCACTCCTTCCCTTGTTCTCTCAAGCAGATTC
>JBGARM010000184.1:5891-6177 GCA_044230215.1 Thermoanaerobaculia bacterium
GCGCAGGTACGGCGGCGAAAGGGCCTGTCGGCGAATCCGCCGAGGTACGCCGGGGACACATACCCGCCCTACGGCGGTTTCCCGTCGGCTGGGGCGCTCGCTGGGGGCGGTCACATGTCCCCAGCTGCGGGGCGCGGCGGGGCGCTACATGTCCCCGGCTGCGATGCGCTTGCAGTGTCGGGTTTCCCGCGCCGATCCCGATCCAACTCTCAGACAGGACCTTCGGCCGCGCGCTCGGCGGCGGAGAGAGACCGGGAGGCGGGTTGGCGAACCTTCGGACGGCGGA
>JBGARM010000185.1:0-6157 GCA_044230215.1 Thermoanaerobaculia bacterium
ATGACCGAGGGCCCGGTGGTGCCGGTCGCCCTCGAGCGCGCCAACGCGGTCGCCGCGCTGCGTGACGCGATGGGCGCCACCGACGTCGCCAAGGCGGCGCCGGGCCCGCTCCGCACTCTCTACGGCACCTCGATCGAGCGCAACGCCATCCACGGCTCCGACTCGCCGGAGAACGCGGTCAAGGAGCTCGCCTTCTTTCTTCCCGCAGGCCGATCTGGTGGCGGCGGTCTAATGAGCCGAGTCCATCCAGCCTGGGCCCCCGCTTCGACGCTGCCAGTCGAACGTCGCGGCGTCGTCGTCGCCCGCTTCTGCCGTGAATGCGCCAGCTTCTACCCTGCCCACGCCGGCCGCCACAAGGGCAAACCGTCGTTCGGCCGGGATCTCGTCAGCGCGCCGTGCAGCTGCGAAGGCCGGCCGTTCGCTGAGGGCGCGACCTGGTGGGAGCCCGCCGTCGCCGTGCTCGCTCCAGCTCCACCCGCCGCGGCGCCTGCGTCGGCCGCCGTTCCGGCCTGACGGCTTCCGCCGCTTCCGGGCGAAGGAGCGAGGCGCGGCGAAACCCTATTCGCGCAGCGCGCTCTCCAGCTCCTGGGCCACCGCTTCGATCTCGGTCCTGGATGCCAGGTGCCAGCCGCTGTGGAAGCGTTCGCGCAGCAGGCGGTTGATCGCCGCGAGGTCGAGCTCCCGGGTGGCTTCGACCAGCACCGCCCAATCCGCCGCCAGCTCTTCGACATCGTCGAGGTCGGCTTCGCCGATGAAGGCGTAGACCGCCTCGGCGGCGGACTTGTGGTCGAGCTGCCAGTCCTCGTGCAGGTAGCCGCCGAGAAAGGCGGCGAGGCTCGGCAGATCGTCGGCATTCACCCGGTCGAGCAGCGCCGCGCGCGACGCCGAGTCGGCGGGGTCGAACCCCTCGAGATGCCGGCTCACGGTTCCACCGGATAGGCCGTCAGGACGAAGAAGCGCGCGCCGCGTTTGCGCAGAACGACGCGGGCGTCGGTCGCCGGACGCGCCCGGGTTTCGCCGCGCAGCAGGACCTCGCCGACCGTCCGGCCGCTCTCGCCGTGGTAGTCGAGCGCGAGGCTCTCCTTGTCGTGGCGCATCCAGAAGGCGATCCGCTCCTGCTCCCGCGCGATTGTCCGGCCGACGACCGCCTCGGCTGTCGCCCGGTCGGTGAAGCTCGAAGCGGCGGCGACGCCGGCCTCGCGTTCGAGGCGAAGCGCCAGCTCGCTCTCGCTGCGCCCGACATGCCGCGTCAGCGTGTGCCCGCCCTGCTGCTCGTCCCAGGCGAGGTCGCGGTTCGTCGTGCCGGCGACAGCGGTGGCCTCGGCACGGGCAGGGCCGGAGTGGGGCGAAGGCCGCGCCGACTTCAGCAGGTGCATGCGCCACAGCAGGATCAGGCCGATTGCCACCAAGGCGATCATCGAGACGGCTCGGCTGCCGGTGCGGTTGCGCATGGGAGTGGATTCTAGTGCGAGCGACCTGCGGCTTCGAGGCCCGCACCCGGACCGGGCGCCGCCTCGTCGCCGAAGCGGACGCCGATGCTGCGCAGGAAGGGGAATGGCGGCTCGCCGCCGATCAGGACGAAGACGTAGTCGTTGGCGAGCGTGAGCTCGCCCTCGGCCGTGCGAATGCGGACCTCGTCGCGGCCGATTTCGAGCACCTCGGAGCCGAGAAGGGGGCGTATCTTGCCGCGCCGGACGAGCTTGTCGAGGGTTTCGAGGTTCTTCGCCTTGACGCGGTTGAACGAGTCGCCGCGATAGGAGAGCGTGATCTCGTTGCCGGACTGCCGCGCCAGCCCCATGGCCGCCTCGACCGCGCTGTCGCCGCCGCCGACGCAGAGGATCTTCCGGCCGCGATACTCCTCGGCGTCGCGCACCTGGTACATGACCTTCGAGAGCTCTTCCCCGGGAACGCCGAGCTTGCGCGGCGTGCCGCGGCGGCCGAGCGCCAGCAGCACCCGGCGGGCGCGCCAGGCGCCGCTCGCAGTGAGGATGTGGAAGAGCCCGCCCTCCGGGATCACCTGCAGCACCTTCTGGCCGAACAGGACCTCGAGCCGGTGCTTTTCCACCAGGCCGCGAAAAAGCTCGAGCAGCTCTTCCTTGCTGTACTCCTGCTTGCGCAGCGGACCGTAGAGCGGCAGCTCGACCTCTTCGGTGTGGGTGAGCTTGCGGCGCGGGAAGTTGTAGATCGTGCCGCCGAGGTCGCTCTGCTGCTCGAAGACGGCATAGCGCAGGCCGCTCTCGACCGCGGTGAGCGCGGCGGCGAGCCCTGCCGGGCCGGCGCCGATCACGGCGAGGTCGAGCACCTCGCGATCCCGGCGCTCGCTCCGCTGGCCGAAGGCGAGCTCCCGGGCGATCGCCTGGACGGTCTCCCTGCCTTGTCTCACTGCGTTGCGGATGAGGGCGAGTCCGCCGAGCTCTCCGGCGACATACACGCCCGGGACGTTGGTCTCGCGATGATCGGTCATCCACGGCACGTCGGCGCGGCCGCGCAGGTCGCCCAAGGCGAGCTCGATCGCCTGCACCGGGCAGGCCTTGACGCAGGCGGCGATGCCGACGCAGCGGCTGCCCTGGACGGCGACCGCCAGCCCGCCGACGATGCCGAGGACCTTCTCCGGACAGGCCGCGACGCAGCCGCCGCAGCCGATGCAGACGGCGGGGTCGATGTAGGGGAAGGCCCCCATCGGCGCCTGCGGGCCGTGCAGCGCCGCCGCCCCGGCGCGCTCGCGGTCGCGCCGGTTGCGTCGTCTGAAGGAGATCAGGTAGCCGAGCACGATCGCCACCGCCAGGCCGGATGCCGCGGCCCAGATGAGCGTTTCGATGGGAATGCCGGCCGGCATCGTCAGAGCGGTTGCACGGTCGACTTGTGGCAGTCGGCGCAGGCGCTGCCGAGCGGCTTCAGGCGGGTGACGTCCTTGCCCGAGATCGCCTCCTTGAAGTGGCAGCCGACGCAGGCGACGGCACGATGGGCGCCTTCGAGGCGATAGGTCGAGTCGCGGTTGTGGTCGAACCGCGACGGCGCCCAGTTCGAGTCGGCGTGGCACTTCTCGCAGGCGGTGCCCACCTGGGCGAGATGCGGATCGGCGTGGCAACCGGCGCACAGGAGCGGCGCCCCGGCGAGTCGGACCTCGCGTGGGGTCGCCCAGGCCCGCGCCGCCGGAGACGGCGGCAGGCTGCCGGCAGGCGGCGCCGGACGGCTGCCGCCCGTCGTCGCCGCCAGCGGCAGTCCGCCGGCCTGCCGGGCCCGGTGGCAGCCGAGACAGGCGACCTTGAGATGTGACCCGGCGATCGGGAACTTCGTCACCGCGTGGTCGAAGCGGATCTCGCGCCAGCTGGCGAGACCGTGACAGGAGAGGCAGCCGTCCTTGCCCAGGTACTTGTCGCTGTCGCCGGCGTGCGGGTCGCGATGGCAATCGGGACAGCCTGCCTTCGGGAAGCGGAACTGGGTGACCTTCGCCGCCACCCCGGCCTTGGGCCGGGCGGCGCCGAGGACCAGCGCGACGCCGGCGCGTTCGAGCTCGCCGGGCGCGAGCGCGCGGTGGCAGGCGGCGCAGTCGGTCGTCCGGTGCGCTCCGAGAAGCGGATAGGCCGTTCCTTCGTGCAGGGCGACGGTGAAGGTGGACGGCTTGAAGCCGGCCGTCGTGTGGCACTCGGCGCACTCGCCGCCGCTCTTGCGCAGGACGAGCTGTCCGGCGTGGGCGTCGGCGTGGCAGGTGGCGCAGCGCTCGAAGCCGGGAATCTTCGTCGCTCTCCCCGGCAGGTGACAGGCGGCGCAGGCGGTCGTGAGGTGCCGGCCGCTGAGCGGATAGCGGGTGCGGCCGTGATCGAAGTTGGCGGTCTGGATCCGCTTCCAGTCGTCGGCGGTGTGGCAGCTGTCGCACTTCGCCCCGAAGCGGCCCTGATGCGGATCCTTGTGGCAGCCGGCGCAGGTCGTGGGGACTCCGCGGTAGGTGACGTTGGGCGGTGTGCCGGAAGCTGCAGGTGCCGGAGCGTCCGCCGGCGCGCTGCCGACCGGGTGACACTTGACGCACTCCACCCTGGAGTGCCCGAGGGTGAGCGGGAACTTCGACCGCGCATGATCGAAGTTCTCGGCCGGCTTGAACTTCTTCAATCCGTGGCAGCTCGCGCAGTCGGCGTCGCCGAACTGCCCGCGATGGGTGTCCTGGTGGCAGGCGGCGCAGCGACTCTGCAGGCCGAGGTAGGTGCGCGCCAGGTCGACGGACTTGGCGAGGAGCGGCGCCGGGTCGGCGATCGACTCCTTGCGGTGGCAGCTCCGGCAGGCGAGCGGCGCGTGCGCGCCCTGCAGCGGGTAGCCAGTGAGCGCGTGGTCGAACGCCTTCTCGCCGCTCTTGCCCCAGTAGACCAGGTCGAAGGTGCGCCCTTGGTGCTCGATATGGCAGCGCTCGCAATCGGTGTGGTCCGAGCGCGAGTGCAGGCCTTTGCGCCCCTCGATGCGCTCTGCCAGCGGTGTGTGGCAGGCGAGACAACGCCCGCGATCGACGCCGTGTTCGGTGCTGTGGCAGTTGAGGCAGCCGTCGCTGCCGTCGAGCTTGGCATGGGCGCGGCTCAGCTCACCGGGCGAGATCTGTGCGCTGGCCGGCGGCGCGCCGGGAAACGTCCCCCAGACCCAGGCGACGACCGCGGCCGCGGCGAGGCTCCCAGCCGTTGTCCGGCGCCGAATCAGTGGCCGATCCTCGCGTAGCCGGTGACCCAGGCGACGCCGATGTGCACGAACATGAAGAGGTACATGACGATCGCGAACGGCTTGTGGAAGACATGCCAGTAGTGGAAGAGCTCGCGCACCCGCTGCCAGAGCAGAATGCGGCGCCGCAGACTGACCTTGTGCCTCACCAGCAGCTCGTAGCGCCGCCGGAGGTGCCGGTCGCGCGGCGAAAACCGGCGGCGGAACTGACGCAGGCGCCGGCCGAGAAGGATGGAATCGAGGGGAAAGCGCAGCGCGAGGCCGATCAGCGAACGATGGGCGCCGGTGCCGAGCGCCGCCACGGCGTCGAGCTGACGGATCGCTTCGGCATCGAGGCCGGCCTCGGTCATCAACTGGCGCGCCAGCTCCTGGTCGAGACGCTCGACCTCGGCGAGCGAAAGCTCGTCACCGGCGTTCGAGTGCGGAATCTGGCGGTAGAGGTAGCGGCCGGCGATGCCGCTGGTTGCGACCGCGACCATCGACCAGAAAGAGAGGGCCACGAGGCCCTGCACTTTGAAGGAGCTGTGGAGGAGGATGAAGAGGGGACCGCAGATGCCGAACAGAATGTGAAAATCGAGCCACTCGCTGACCGCTCCGAGTCGGCGCAGCGCGACGAAGCGCTTGCGCACCGAATAGAGCAGCATGACCACCATCATCGCGGCGCCGACAATGCCGAAGGCGAGCCCCCACGTTCCTCCCGGCTTCAGTTGCCAGAAGAGCGGGTGGCGCGGGCGCTCGGCGAGCGGCGTCAGGTAGTAGGGCAGTCCGTGGTAGGCGAATCCCGCGAGGCTGCCGAGAAAGAGCGCGTAGATGCCGATCAGCAGCAGTCGCTGAGGCGCTGCCTTCATCGCGCTCAGGGCTCCAGGATGACGGTGACCGGCGTGCCGGAGAACGCTTTCACCGCCGCCGTCAGGTCGCCCGGATCGAGCGTCGACGCGTTGCCGTCGCCGTCGAGGTGAATCGACAGGGCGCCGGTCTCCGGCAGGGGTTGACCCATCATGCTGTCGTCGGCGGAGAGGGTCAGCTCGAGCGGGAAGGAAGGGTTCGAGATCCGCTTCACCGCCGCCGGCGGTCCTGGCTTGTCGCCGCGCAGCGCGACGAAGAGCGTGGCGCTCTGCGGTCCGACCGTCCCGGGCGCGAGCTCGATGTGGATGCGATAGAGCCCGCCAGTCGCGCCCTCCGCCGCGGGTGCCGGAGCGGCCGACGAGGACGACGTGCGCGGGCTCCTCGAGTCCGCCGGCGATCGCCTCGACGACGCCGGGCAGTACCTCGTCTACCGCGATGGCGACCGCACGCAGGTCGTGCCGATCGCGCGTGAATGGACCCGCATCGGCCGCAGCCTCGCCGCCGCCGATCGCGACGAGCTGGTCGACTTCATGGCCGCCGGCCACAACCCGACTTTCGCGCTGCCGATCGACACCAACGACTGGCCCGACTACACCCAGGACCGCCTGCGTAC
>JBGARM010000186.1:0-5804 GCA_044230215.1 Thermoanaerobaculia bacterium
GCGACCGCCGACGATGGCGCGCAGCAGGCGATCGAGGTTGCCTTTCTGGCCGGGGCCGTAGACCAGCGGGAAGCGCAGCACGACGCCCTCGGGACCGGAGGAGGCGCGCACGGCGAGCACCCGCCCTTCGGCGACGAGCTTCGTCCGGCCATACGCGGAGACCGGCGCCGCCGGCGCACTCTCGTCGAGGCATGCCGCCCTGGCGGAGCCCATCGCCGCGACGCTGCTGGCGAAGACGATCCGGCGGGCGCCGTTCGCGGTCGCGGCCCGCAGCAGGTTCTCGGTGACCCGGACGTTGGCGCGTTCGTGCTCGGCGTTCTCGGTGGCGCGCCGGTCGGCCTGGTGCGCCCGGCCAGCGAGATGGAAAATGGCATCGAAGGGCGGCTGTCGGTCGAGGGGCGGGACCTCGGCCGCGAGATCCACAGTAAGAGTGAAGGGAACCACCGTGCCGTCTGCGTCGGCAGAGCGAGCGGTTCCCGGGCGCAGCAGCCGCCAGACCTCCGCGTACTCCCCGGCCAGTCCCCGCACCAGGGCCGCACCGATGAATCCCCCGGCGCCGGTGACCAGGCAGCGTCCGGCCGCTTGCATCGCTAGGGGCGACGCCAGACCGTGCGCTGCACGTAGTCGACGTGGCCGACGATGATCCGGACGATCTGGCGCGAAACCGCGCGCAGGGTGTAGTCGGCGACCGCAGGCAGCGGCAGCGTCGTCGACCCCGGGTCGCGCTGCGCCGTCACCAACCGCACCGCCTGGAGCACCCGCTCCCGGCCGATGCCCGCCAACACCGTGACGCCGGCGTCCATCCCCTCCGGCCGCTCGTGCGCCTCGCGCAGCATCACCGCCGGGAAGCCGAGCAGCGCCGCCTCCTCGGTGAGTGTGCCGCTGTCCGACAGCACGCAGAACGCGTCGGACTGCAGGCGCACCCAGTCGCAGAAGCCGAACGGCTTGAGAAACTCGACGGCGGCCGGCAGCGCGGCGGCGCCGCGCGTCGCCGCCAGGGCTTCGAGCCGCAGGCGGGTGCGGGGATGGGTCGACATGACGATGCGGCGTTCGAAGGTCGCGGCGAGCGCCGTCAGGGTATCGAGGAGCATCGCCAGGCGGTCGGGATCGTCGACGTTCTCCTCGCGGTGGGCGCTCAGCAGGAGATAGCCGCCGGTCTCGAGGCCGAGGCGCGCGCGCACGTCCGAGGCGGCGATTCCCGCAGCGTAGTGCGAGAGGACCTCGGGCATCGGCGAGCCGGTGACGATGACGGTCTCCGGCCGGAGGCCTTCGGCGAGCAGGTAGCGCCGGGCGTGCTCGGTCAGCGGCAGGTTGATGTCGGAGAGATGGTCGATGACCTTGCGGTTGATCTCCTCCGGCACCCGCTGGTCGAAACAGCGGTTGCCCGCCTCCATGTGGAAGACGGGAATCCGGCGGCGCTTGGCCGGGATCACTCCGTAGCAGCTATTGGTGTCGCCGTAGACAAGCAGCGCGTCGGGTCGTTCGCGTTCGAGCACGGCATCGACGCCGGTGATCACCCGGGCGATGGTCTCGGCCGCGTTGCGGCCGGCGCAGTCGAGGACCTCGTCCGGCGAGCGCAGCCCGAGCTCGGCGAAAAGCAGGCGGTTCAACTCGGGGTCGAAATTCTGGCCGGTGTGGACCAGCACGTGACGGGTGTGCCGGTCGAGCTCGGCGACGACACGCGAGAGCTTGATCACCTCGGGCCGGGTTCCGAGGACAGTCGCCACCTTGAGCGGCGGAATTTCGATCGACTCGGCGCTCACGTTCGGGACACGACCTCCTGCATCCAGCCCTCCAGACGATCGAGCAGCAGATGGCGCTCGTAATGAGCGAGAAAGAACTGCCGACCGGATGCCCCCATCCTAGCGCGGGCCTCGACCGGCATCGCGAGCAACTGCCGCACGCTCGACGCCAGCGCTCCGGCGTCGCCGGCCGGCCCGCAGAGTCCCGCGCCAGAGCGCCGCACGATGTCGGCTCCGGCGCCGTCGAGCGCCGCCAGCACCGGCCGCGCGCAGGCGAGACAGGACTGGAGCTTTCCCGGCAGCGTGCGCGCGAGCGCCGGGTCGGGGCGGAGCATGACGAGCAGCGCGTCGGCGGCGGCGAGGAAGCCCGGCATCTCTTCCGCCGGACGCAGGTCGCGCAGATGGACGCTCGCGGCGAGGTCGCGGCGCACGATCTCTTCCGCCAGCCAGGCCCGTCGCCGGCCGTCGCCCATGAAGACCCACTGCACCTCCGGCAGGTCGCGCACCCGCTCCGCGGCGGCGAGAGCGGTCTCCAGCGACTGCACCTCGCCGAGATTTCCGGCGAAGAGAATGACGAAACCCTCCGGCAACCCGCCGGCGCTCGCGCTCCGCGGCTGCGCGGCGATCGGAGCGTAGAACGACTCCGCCCAGTTCGGCAGATAGCGCACGCGCTCCGGCGGCGCCCCGCGCCGGACGACCGAGCTCACGAACGCCTCCGACTGGACGAGCAGCAGGTCGCTGCGGCGGTAGAGGCCGCGCACCAGCTTGCCGACCAGCCCGAGCACGAGCCGCGAGCGCACCGCCCCGGCGGCGACCAAGGTCTCGGGCCAGAGGTCCTGAACCCACATCGCCATCGGTACGCGGCGCAGCTGCCGCATCCAGGCGGCGGGGATCGCCATTGTCACCGGCGACATCTGAAAGACGAAGACGAGATCGATATCCTCGTGGCAGCGCAGCGGTCCGAGGAGCGTGGCAGATAGCGCGAACGACAGGTAGTTCGCCGCCATCCGCACCGACCCGCCGTCGCCGCGCGGCACCATCGGGACACGCACCACCCGGCTGCGGCCGAAGTTCTCGCTGGCCGGGGCGAGGGCGGAATAGCCGGGGTAGGGCCTGCCCGCAGGGTAGTTGGGAACGCCGGTGAGCACGGTGACGGCGTGCCCGCGCTCCTCCCAGCCCGTCACGAGGTCGTTGACGCGGAAGCGCTCGGGCCAGAAGTACTGCGTCACCAGAAGGATGTTCACTGCCGACCGACCATGTCCGGCTAGACTGCACCACCGGCGGCCGGCACTGCAAGCGGCGGGCTCGCCTCATCGACCTCTTGCGGGGGAGATCCCCTCGCCGTGGAGCGCGCGCGACGTCATGGATCCGTGGATGCTGGAGAATCTCGTCTGCCCTCGCGACCACGCGCGCCTGGAGCACGCCGCGGGCCATCTCACCTGCGCCCAGGGGCACCGCTATCCGGTCGTCGACGGCATCCCGGTGATGCTCCTCGAGGAGGCGCCGGCGACACTTTGGGTCGCCACCGCGTCGCTCGCGCGCGCCATCGCCCACGTCGCCGCTCCCGACCCGGCGGACCTCGACGCCGAGGGCTTCCCGTTCGCCGACACCCTGGGCATCGATGCCGACGAGCGCGACGCCCTGCGCCGGCTGCCACGGTTCCCGGTCGATCCGGTGGTGCAGATGTCGGTCGGCAAGACCTGCGGGCGGCTGTACGATCCGGTGATCGGCCGCCTCGAGCGCTACCCGATTCCCGAGTTGCGCCTGCCGCCGGCTGCGGGCAACCTCCTGCTCGACATCGGCTGCAACTGGGGGCGGTGGAGCGTCGCGGCAGCCCGCCTGGGCTATGACGTCGTCGGCATCGACCCTTCGCTCGGCGCGGTGATGACGGCGCGGCGGATCTTCGCGCAGCTCGGTCTCCAAGGCCGGTTCGTGGTGGCGGATTGCCGCTTTCTCCCCTTCGCGCGGGCGACCTTCGACGCCGGCTTCTGCTACGGGGTGCTGCAGCACATCGACAAGGACAAGGCGCTCACCTCGGTCGCCGAGCTCGGGCGGGTGCTCCGGGACGGCGGAACGGCGCTCGTCCAGATGCCCCACCTCTATGGGCTCCGCAGCCTCTACAACTACGCCCGCCGCGGCTTCCGCCCGCCGCAGAAGTTCGACGACATCCGCTACTGGAAGCTGGACGAGATGCGGCGCGCCTTCACGGCGCGCATCGGTCCGGCGAGGCTGTCGGTGGACGCCTTCTTCGGCCTCGGCATCCAGGCCAACGACGTCGATCTCCTGCCGTGGAAGTACCGCCTCGTGGTGCGGAGCTCGACGGCGCTGCGGCACCTGAGCCGGATCCTCCCCTGGATGCGCCGCTTCGCCGACAGCATCTACGTCACCGCCCGCCGCGAGCCCGCGGGCGACGCGGCAGCGGGCTAGCCGGGCGCGAGCGCGAGCGTCGCGAGCCGATCGTCGAAGCCGCGGAGCGCCTGGCCGCTGAAATGACCGCGCGGCTCCGGCCAGCGCGAGCCCGGCAGGACGATCGCACCGAACTGGAAGAGCGTCGGATGCCAGGCGTCCTTGCGGTAGGCAGCCAGACGCGCCCAACGCTCGCCGTCCAGGCTGCCGTAGAGACTGGCTTGCGTCGAAGGGCACTGCGGGTTGGGCTCGACGCAGGTGGCGATGAGCTGCAGCGGACCGAACGAGGTCGCCGCGAGCGAGCTCCCCTCCACCTCGAGCAGGCGGGTCAGGCGCCCGCTCTCCTTCTCCAGCCGGACGATGAAGTTGCGCTCCCGGTCGCTGTCGGTGCCGTAGGTGAGCGCGTCGCGGGAGAGCAGCGCTCCGACGGCGCGGTAGCTCTGCTCGCCGCGGCGCAGCCACTCGAAGGCGTCAAGACGCTCGAAGCCGCTGGAGAGGCTGCCGATGCCGGCCTGGGCGCCGTAGTCACCGCACAAGACCCAGAGGCGGTCGCCGTCCGGAATCAGGTTGTGGACGTGGCGGATCTCGCCGCGCGGAAAGGCGAAGGCGACCGCGAACGAGCGACCGCCGTCGTCGGAAGCGTAGATGCGAACTTCCTCGCCGCCGAGCTCGCCGTACTCGCCGAAGAGGATCCGTTCGCCGCCGTTCCGGCGATCGACCGCAAGGTGCAGCGGCCGCGACCCCCGCTCGACGCGGAAGGTAAGCTCGAAACGAGATTCGCCGCGCCCGGCGCGGAAGATTCCCTCGCGCCCCACGGCGACCCGCGTGCCGTCGTCGAGAACGGTCAGGGCGACCACCTGGCGCCGCAGCAGGCGCGCCGCGAGGCGACTTCGGGCGGCAACTCCCGGCCACGCAGACTCGGGAAGTTGGCCGTCGGCGACCCAGGTGACGCCGGCATCCGTCGAGCGCAGGAGGCGATAGCCGCGCGCGGCGAACAGTGTGCCGTCGCGGTCGACGAACAGCGCGCGGCCGGCGACCGGCGCACCGATCCGGACGTTCAGTGCGCCGGCGGTTTGCGACATAGGTAGGGGCCGATGGCGAGGGCGTCCATCCGCGTGCGCCGGAAGCAGTCGATCGCCTCCGCGGGAGTACAGACGATCGGTTCGTTCTCGTTGAAGCTGGTGTTGAGCACCACCGGCAGACCTGTGAGGCGCTCGCAGGCGACGATGAGGTCGAAATAGAGTGGATTCTCGTGCCGGCTCACGGTCTGCAACCGGCCGGTGTCGTCGGCGTGATTGACGGCGCACAGGCGCTCGCGCCAGGCCGGCCGGATCTTGTAGACGTGGGTCATGAACGGCGACGGATGACTCTGTTCGAAGATCTCGCTCTGGCGATGGACGAGCACGGAGGGCGCGAACGGACGGAAGCTCTCGCGGTGCTTGATCCGCGCGTTGAGCGTCGCCTTCATCGCCGGCAGGCCCGGATGCGCCAGGATCGACCGTTGCCCGAGGGCCCGCGGCCCCCACTCCATCCGCCCCTGGAACCAGCCGACGACCTTGCCGGCGACGAGGAGCTCCGTGGTCTCGTCCAGGAGCGCCTGCCCCTCGAGGCGGCGGTACCGCGCCCCCTCGGCGTCGAGCGTGGCGCGGATCTCGG
>JBGARM010000186.1:5814-6130 GCA_044230215.1 Thermoanaerobaculia bacterium
CGGCGGTCTGGCGGAGGAGCTCCTCGCGTTCGAGCGGCTGCGCCTCGAGTCCCGCCGCGGCGAGCGCCGCGGCGATCTGCCGCGCATCGTAGCCGGGGCCGAGCGCCGCGTTCGTCATCCGCCAGCGCCGGCCCTCGCCGAGCACGACGTTGCTGGCGTAGAGCGCCGCGCCGAGGGCCAGCCCTTCGTCGCCGGCCGCGGGGTGGATCTCGGTCTGGCGAAACGGCGTCTGGTCGAAGAGCCTGCCGTTGGCGACGCTGTTGAGGACGCAGCCGCCGGCGAGCGCCACGCGCTCGACGGGAACGAGGCCGTGCAG
>JBGARM010000187.1:0-6122 GCA_044230215.1 Thermoanaerobaculia bacterium
CCAAGCGAGGGCCTCACTGCGCTCGTCAAAGACGTGATGGGCAATGACCAGCAACCCTCGAAGCGCGTCCAGAGTCTGGCTCGACGACTCGCGAGCGTCGCCGATGCCCTGGCCGTCCTGCGCAACGAGGCCGGCAGCGGAGCGCGGCCGGGCTCCCCCGGACCGCCGGGGCCGCCGGAACCGGATGCCCCGCCGACCGAGCGCAGCGCCACGAACTGGCCGATGCCGTGATCGTTGTGCACGACATGGTCGCCGACCTTGAGATCGCGCAGGGTGGCGAGGAACGGGCCGAAGCGGCCCCGGCCGCGCTTGCCGCCGCGCGCCATCGGTCGCGGCAGCAGCTGCGTCTCGCCGTAGATCGCGACGCCGGCCGCCGGCAGGCGGTAGCCGCGCTCGAGCTCGCCGGTGACGATCTCGACCCCGCCGCGACCGAGGGGAACGTCGCGCCCCTCGAGCAGTTCCCCGAGCGCCGCGTGGCGCTCCTGCGGCGCGACGAGGAGGAGCCGTTCGCCGCGCGAACGCGTCGCCGCGACCTCGTTCGGAAACCGCGGCAGCTGGCCGTGGAAGAGATCCGTCGACAGGACCCCGAAGTCGACCGCCTCCCCCGGCGCCGCGAGCGGCACGACCGCGGCCGGGGCATTCTCGATCAGCGCCAGAATCGCCGCGACGGGATGTTCGAGCAGCGTCGGCTCGAGAGCGAAGCGCTGATGCTCGCGGCGCGCCGCGAACTCCTCCGCCAGCCGCTCGCCGTGATGGACGGCGTCGGCGGCGAGGGCGGCGGGATCGAACGCGACCCAGATGGCCCCCGGCAGGAGCTCGGCGAGCGTCAGGCTGCGCGCGGTAAGCAGCGGCAGCAGGTTCTCCCAGCCCGGGAAGCGGCCGCCGTCGGCCAGCGCGGCGAGGTGATCCCGGGTCTCCCGCCCGGGCTCATCGCCGGCGACCTCGGCGAGCAGCCGCGAGAGCCGCCGGGCGGAGTCGGGCCCCTCGGGAAACAGGGCCAGCGGCAGCACGGCGGCCTCGCGCAGCTCGTCGTGCGAGCGCTGGGATTCGACCTCGAAGCGGCGCAGACTCTCGATCTCGTTGCCGAAGAGGTCGAGGCGCAGCGGCTCCTCGTCACCGGCGGCGAAGAGGTCGAAAACCCCGCCGCGCACGGCGAAGTCACCGACCTCTCCGACCAGGTCGACGCGCCGGTAGCCCTTCGCCGTCAGTCGGAGCGCGAGCTCCTCGAGGTCGACCTCGGCGCCGCGGCGGAGGACGATCGGCGCCAGGCCCGCGGGCTCCGGCAGGCGCCGGAAGAGCGCGCGCGGCGTGACTAGCAGCGCCCGCAGGCGTCCGGCAAGAAAGTCCGCCAGCGCCGTCACCTCCTGGGCGCGCACCGTCAGCGAGGCTTCGGCTTCCTGGTAGGGCGAGAGCGAAGGGGTCGCGAAATATCCGCCGACCCCCTCTCCGGCGACCAGGCGCAGGCTTTCGAGCCAGGCGAAGGCGTCCGACTCGTGCGGCACCACGACCACCAGCGGCCTGCCCGTCTCCTCCGCAATCAGGTCGCAGACCCAGGCGGCGGCGGCAGGCGGCAGACGCGTGGCGCGTCCACGGCCGGCGGCGAGGTGGGAGGAGAAGGCGGTGAAGAGAGGACTCTGGGCGATCCGCAGGGAGAGTTCCCCCCACGGCGCGGGACGGCTCATGCCGCCAAGTCTATCGAAGCCCTCCCCCTCCTGCCCGATCGTCCCGGGCGGTCCCTGGCGGCCCGCCAGACCGGTTCGGCCGCGTCGCCGTCTCGTTGGGTAGGGCGAAACGCGCCGCCGGCGGAGAGAATGTCGGTGCGCCAGCCTGCCGGTCGGCGACCGGCAGGAGACGACGGAGGGATCGGACGGACCGCAGCGGCGGCACACGCCGCCGGAGATCGCGGTTGTCAGCCCCCCGGGGTCCGGGTAGCATGGTTCGATTCGCCGAAATGGATCCAGGAGGCAACATGAGCGGGGCAGATGTCTGGGGAATGTTGTTCGTTTTCATGCTGGCCGGTTTCATCGGCTTCGAGGTCATTCGTAACGTCTCGCGATTGCTGCACACGCCGCTGATGTCGCTGACCAGCGCGATTTCGGCCATCGCCATCGTCGGCTCGATCCTCCTCGCCGGGGAGGCGCACGACCCGCTCACCACCACCCTTGCCGCGATCGCGGTCGGCGCCTCGATGACCAACATCGTCGGCGGCTTCCTGATCACCGACCGCATGCTCAAGATGTTCAAGAAGCGCGAGGACCCCAAGTCGTGATCGCTCATATCGTCCAGTTCTGCTACCTCATCGCCACCGGACTCTTCGTCCTGGCGCTCAAATGGCTCTCGCATCCGAGCACCGCGCGGCGCGGCGTCCTCGCCGGCGTCTGCGGCATGACCGCCGCCATCACCGGCACGCTCCTCTTCCCCGAGATCGTCGAGTACAAGTGGATCGTCGTCGCGCTCATCGTCGGCACGTTCATCGGCATCCCGCTGTCGCGCGTGCCGCTCACCGCCGTGCCGCAGCGGACGGCGCTCGCCCTGGCGTTCGGCGGCACCGCCGTCGGCCTCGTCGGCACCGCCAAGTACATGCTCTGGCTGCACCAGCCGGGGGAGCTCACCACCTTCCGCACCGTCGCGATCGCGATCGAAGTGCTGCTCGGCTTCCTCACCCTCACCGGCGCGCTGATGGCGGCGGGGAAGCTCCAGGAGGTCATCCCGACCCGGCCGGTCACCTACCGCAATCAGAATCTCGTCACTTTCCTGCTGCTCGGCGTCGCCCTGTTCTGCGCGGTGATGCTGGTGCGCGACCCGACGCAGTGGCAGTACTTCGCGGTGCTCGCCGGCCTCGCCCTGGTCTTCGGGGTGTTGCTGATCCTGCCGATCGGCGGCGCCGACATGCCGACGGTCATCGCCCTGCTCAACAGCTATGCCGGCCTCGCCGCGGTGGCGATGGGCTTCGTGCTCGGCAACAAGCTCCTGATCACCGCCGGCGCGCTCGACGGCTCCTCGGGTTTCATCCTCGCGGTCATCATGTGTAAGGCGATGAACCGCTCGTTCACCAACGTCCTGTTCGGGGCGTTCGGTCAGGTGCAGCCCCCCTCCGCCGCCGGCGAGCAGGGGATCTACAAGGGGGCGACCACCGAGGACGCAGCGCTCATCCTCGAGAACGCCAGCAAGGTCGTCATCGTGCCGGGCTACGGCATGGCGGTGTCGCAGGCGCAGCACCGGGTCAAGGACCTCTACGACGTGCTGACGGCCAAGGGAATCGACGTCAAGTTCGCCGTCCATCCGGTCGCCGGCCGCATGCCGGGACACATGAACGTCCTGCTCGCCGAGGCGAACCTGCCCTACGACTGCCTCGCCGAGATGGAAGACGTGAATCCGGATATGCCGCAGGTGGACGTGGTGCTGGTGATCGGCGCCAACGACGTCGTCAACCCGGCGGCGCGCTCGGACCCGAAGAGCCCGATCTACGGCATGCCGATCATCGATGCCGACAAGGCGCGCACCTGCCTCGCCATCAAGCGCTCGAAGAATCCCGGCTTCGCCGGCATCGACAACCAGCTGTACTTCATGGACAACACCTTGATGGTCTTCGGCGACGCCAAGCAGGTCGTTCAGGGCATCCTCTCCTCGCTCAAGGGCGAGGAGGGCGGGCACTGACCGGATAGCCAGAGGGCATGCCGACCGCGACGGAAGAGGACTCCGCAGCCGTATTCCTCATCCGCCTCGGTCGCGCCCTGCACGAGGCCGGCTTTTCCGCGCCGCAGCTCGAGTCGGCGCTCGCCGGGGTAGCCTCGCGCCTGGCGGTGCCGGCGCAGTTCTTCTCCACCCCGACCTCGCTCTTCATCTCCTTCGGCGAGGGCGCCGCGCAGCGGACCCACCTCGAGCGGGTGAATCCCGCCGGCATCGACCTCGGGCGCCTCGCCGACCTCGAAGGGCTCCTCGAACGCGTGCGCGACAGCCGGATCTCTCCCGCGGCGGCGAGCGCCGAAATCGACGAGATCGCCCTGCGGCCGCGCCGCTACAGCCGCAAGCTCTCCTACTTCTGCTGGGGCCTCGCTTCGGCGACCAGCGCGGTCTTTCTCGGCGGCTCGCTGCGCGAGGTCGCAGTGGCCGGTTTCGTCGGCCTGGTGACCGGCCTCGCCGCCTTTCTCGCCGAGCGCCGGCCGGCTGCCGAACGCCTCTTCGTGCCGTTCGCCGCCGCCTTCGCCGCCTTCACCGCCGCCGTCGTGGCGCAGGCCGCGCCGCCGCTCTCGGTCTATATCGCGACCGTCGCCGGTCTGATCGTTCTCCTGCCGGGGTACACCCTGACCATCGCGCTGTCGGAGCTCGCCGCGGAACATCTCTCGTCCGGCACGGCCCGCTTCGCCGGCGCCCTCGTGACCTTCCTGATGATCGGCCTCGGAGTTGCCATCGGCAGCCGCCTGGCCGTGGCCGTGCTCGGGGCCCTCGTCGGCTCGCCCGGGTCGACCGGCGAGGCCAGTGCCGCCGCCATCGCACTCGGACCGCCGGCCTGGCTGCAGATCGCCGCTCTCCTGCTTGCGCCGCTCGCGCTCTCGGTGCTGCTCAGGGCGCCGCGCGCCGAGATCCCCTGGATCGTCCTCATCGGCACGGTGGGCTATTTCGCCGGGCGGCTCGGCGCCGAGATGCTCGAGCCCGAGGTCGGCATGTTCGTCGGCGCGCTCGCCGTCGGTCTGGCAAGCGGCATCTACGAACGCATCCGCAGGCTGCCAGGATCGATTCCGCTGGTGCCCGGCATTCTGATGCTGGTGCCCGGCTCGATCGGCTACCGCAGTCTCACGGCGCTCCTGGCCGAGGAAGTCGTGCCGGGAATCCAGACCGCCTTCCGCATGCTGCTGGTCGCCGCCTCGCTGGTCGCCGGCCTTCTCATCTCCTCGGCGCTCACCGTCGAGCGTCGGGACCGCAGCGGAAGGCGTCCGGCGCGCGGCCTGCCGGGGGAACCGGGCTGATGGCGGCGCCGGCCGAGATCGGCAAGTACCGGATCCTGCGCGAGCTCGGCCGGGGCGCGATGGGAGCGGTCTATCTCGCCGAGGACCCGTTCATCGCCCGGCGCGTGGCCATCAAGGTGATGCGTCCGCAGGTCGAGGAGGGGTCGGAGCGCTTCCTCCAGGAGGCGCGCACCATCGGCTCGCTTTCGCATCCCAACATCGTCCTGCTGCACGACTTCGGCTTCGTCGGCGAGCTGCCGTACCTGGTCATGGAGCACGTCGAAGGGACGATTCTCGATCGCTGGCTCGCCGAGCCCCACGTGCCCCAAGCCCGGCTGCGAGTGCTCGCGGGCCTCTGCCGCGCGGTCCTCTACGCGCATTCGCGCGGCGTGCTGCATCGCGACCTCAAGCCGTCGAATGTGCTGGTGCGGTCGGACGGCGAGGCGAAACTCCTCGACTTCGGCATCGCCCGGGTCGAGAACACGCGCCTGACGGCCACCGGTGTCGTCCTCGGCACGCCCGAGTATCTCGCTCCGGAGCTCCTCGGCAGCGGCGGCTTTTCGCCGCGATCCGACATGTACGCGCTCGGCCTCGTCGCCTACGAGCTCTTCGGCGGGCGCAACCCGTTCGCCGCCGACAGCGTCGCCGCCTGCCTGCGACGGGTGCTCGAAGTCGCCCCCGCGCCGCTCGCCGCCGACAGCCCGGCGCCGGCCGAAGTCGCCGCCGAAGTGATGCGCTGCCTCGCGAAGGACCCCTTGCACCGCCCGGAGAGTCCCGAGCAGTTGCTGGCGGCGACGGAGCGAGCCCTCGCTGCCGGCCTGGCGCCGGCGCCCGGACCCGCAATGGCGACTTCGCCAACGACCCGCATGGCGACCGGCGCAAACCGGCCTCGACCGGCGCGGCGGACCCGGCAGCTCGCCGGAGTCGCGGCCGCCGCCGTCGTCGCCGCCGGCCTCGCGCTGGCCGTATGCGGCAGCAGCTCGACACCCTCTGGAACGGCGAGCTCGCCGTCGACGTGTCGATCCACGGCACCGGCGGCACCGTCGGGTTCGGTTTGTTCTCGAAGCAAGGCGGGCCGCCGGTCGCGGTGACGCCGACGTCGACGGGAACCGGGATGCCGACCGCGTGGGCGACGCCGACCAACACCGGCGCGCCGACGGGAACACCGACGGGGAC
>JBGARM010000188.1:0-6101 GCA_044230215.1 Thermoanaerobaculia bacterium
GTCGGCGTCACCGGCCAGGGGGACGGCGGCGACGACTGGTGGCCGTGCAAGGACCATCCTTCGGACGAGCCCGACGAGGGCATGTCGATCGCCCTCACCGTCCCCGGCGACCTCGTCGGCCTGACCAACGGCAAGCGCGTCGGCGAGACGAAGAACGCCGACGGCACCGTCACCAGCCGCTGGGAGGTCACCTATCCGATCAACAACTACCTGGTGACGGTCAACATCGCCCCCTACGTGCCGATCGAGGAGAGCTACAAGGGTATCGACGGCACGCTCGACGAGAAGATCGTCTTCTGGGCGCTCCCCGAGCACGAGGAGAAGGCGCGGGTCATGTGGAAGAAGGCGCCGAAGATGCTCGAGGTGTTGGGCAAGCGCTTCGGCGAGTACCCGTTCCGCGCCGAGAAGTACGGTGTCGCCGAGACGCCGCACCTCGGCATGGAGCACCAGTCGATCATCGCCTACGGCAACGGTTGGCAGGACGAGCAGTACGACTGGCTGCACAACCACGAACTGGCGCACGAGTGGTGGGGCAACAAGATCACCGCCGCCGACTGGGGGGACTTCTGGATTCACGAGGGCTTCGGCACCTACGCCGAGGCGATCTACGTCAACGACACCCTGGGGGTCGAGAAGTACCTCGAGTACATGCGGCGGCCGAGGAAGCACCTCGGCAACAAGAAGCCGATCGTGCAGGGGCACGATCTCACCGCCGGCGCGGCCTACATCGGCGACATCTACGGCAAGGGAGCCCTGGTGCTGCACAGCCTGCGCTACCTCGCCGGAGACGAGGTCTTCTTCCGCATCGTCAAACGCTTCGCCACCGACGAGCGCTACGCCTATCGCCTGACTTCGACCTCTGCCTTCGAGGCGCTGGTCGCCGAAGAGCTCGGCCACCCGATCCCCTGGTTCTGGAAGCAGTACCTCTATACCGCCGCCCTGCCGCGCTGGCACGAGGAGCGCGTCGCCGGCGACAACGGCCGCGAGAGGGTGACCCTCTCCTGGGACGATCCGACGTTCGAGATGCCGCTGCCGGTCAAGATCGGCGACGAGATCCGTCGCCTCGAGATGACCGGTGGCAAGGCGACGCTCGAGGTGGCGACCGGCGCGCCGGTCGAGGTCGATCCCGGAGGCTGGGTGCTGGCGGAGGGCTCGGCGAACTAGGTGTAATCATGTCGTCGCTTCTGTTATCATGACGTCGCCGTGATCCGCACCCAGATCCAGCTCTCCGAAGAACAGGCCCGCGCGCTACGCGAGCTCGCGGCCCGCGATGGCAGGTCGATGGCCGACCTCGTGCGCGAGTCCGTCGACCTGTTCCTGCGGCGACGCCGCGTCCGTTCGACCTCCCGGGAGCTCTTGGTCGAGCGCGCCCTCGCCGCGGCCGGCCGCTTCCGCTCCGAGAGCGGCGACCTCAGCCGGCGGCACGACGACCTGTTCGCCGACTCGGTGACGGTTTGGCCCTCTTCGTCGACACCTCCGCGCTGATCGCCCTGCTCGACGCCGCCGACCCGCAACAAGAGTCGGTCTGCGCAGTCTGGGCGCGCTCGCTGGCCGACCAGGAGCGGCTGGTGACCTCGAATTACATCCTCGTCGAGACGCTCGCTGTCGTCCAGCGGCGATTCGGAACCAGCGCGGTACATGTACTCCTCGACGACATAGCGCCGGTTCTCGAGCTGCATTGGATCGACGAGGGACTGCACGAGGCCGCGGTGCGCGGCCTGCGCGCCGCGGGGAGGAGATCGCTCTCCCTGGTCGACTGCACGAGCTTCGAGCTGATGCGCGCGTTGGGGCTGCGCGACGCCTTCACCCTCGATGCGCACTTCGTCGAGCAGGGCTTCAGCGCGCTGCCTCGACGGGACGACTCGATTCACGAACCCTGACCGACCGCTGACGTCGCGGCGGGCGAAGCCCCGGGGCTGGGCGCTGCCGGCGCACGCCCAGCCCGGTTGCGAAACCCTCCCGGCTCAGCGAATAGCCGTCGTCGTCGCAGCAGTGATCGCGAACGCCTGCTGCGCCGGCGTGCCGCTGGTGAAGCGGAAAGTGTACGTCGCCGGCAACAACTGCATCCCCTGCGTGAAGGTCCGCCAACCGCCCGCATAGAAACCGTTGCAGGTGGCCGAAGCGGAGACCACGGCGCCGGTCTGGAAGAGCACCTCCGGGCTCGTCGCGATGTCCTGCACCTTCGTGTTGCGCTGACCGAGATAGGTGAGCGCGAAGGTGTAGGACGCCGGCAGCAGCTCCTTGTGCACCTCGCCACCGACGGTGCTGCCGAAGGTCCGCCAGCCGCCGGCGTAGAACTCGGTCACCGCGCTGTCGAGTGTCCCGCCGAGCGAATCGCGAAAACGGATCGCCACGTCGCATGTCTGGAAGAGCACCTCCGGATTCGCGCCGACGTCCTGCGCCTTGGTGTTGCGCTGGCCGAGATAGGTCAGGGCAAAGGTGTAGGAGGCGGGCAGGAGCTCCCTGTGCACCTCGCCGCCGCTGGTCGAGCCGAACGGACGCCAGCCGCCGCCGTAGTACTCGGTCGAGCTCGCGTCGAGCGCTCCGCCGCCCGAGTCGCGGAACCGAATCGTGACGTCGCGGGTCGCGAAGAGAACCTCCGGGGTCGTCCCGATGTGTTGCGTCTTCTGGACGACCGCTCCGCCGTAGCTGATCCGGAACGGATAGCTCGCCGGCGGGATGGCGAGCGCAACCCGCCCGTCGGCGCCGGTGGTGCCGAACGGTTTCCATCCCGCCTGGTAGTAGGTGGCCACCGCGCCGGCAATGCCCTGGCCGGCAGAATCCACCAGGCGCACCGTCGGCAGCGTGGTCGAGATCTCGTACGGCCCACCGGTGACCGCGGCGCTCCAGTTGCCAGCGACGTCTACCGCGCAGAGATGGAAGTACCAGCTCCCGGGCGAGAGGGCGGCGCTCGTCGCCGTGAACGTCGTCTCCCCGACGAGCTTCGTCGCCGGACAGCTCGCCGTGGCCAACGTCGAGAAGAGGTAGCCGTAGCCGTCGACGCCGCTCGCCGCGTCGCCGGACGCGCTCCACGAGACGCCGATCGTCGTGTCGGCGATCGGCGTCGCCGAGTGGCTGCTCGCCGTGATCGCCGGCGCGCCGGGCGGTGTGAGATCGACGCGATAGGGGCCGTGCTCGAGCGCTGTCGAGCAGTTTCCGGCGATATCGCAGGTCACGAGGTGGATGTAGTGATCGCCCTCGCCCGCCGGGACAGACGTCGAATGAGGATCGGAGGTTTGCGGCACCTCGAGCGTGTGGTCGGGTACCGTCCCGGAAACGGTGTCGAGGACGAACGAGTATCCCGCCAGGCCCGAACCGCCCGGCTCGTCGGCCGCGCCCGACCAGGTGAAGCCGATAGTGGCGACGTTCGACCAGCCGTTCTCCGGATGCGTGCTGGTGAACGCGGTCGGATTCTCCGGCGCCACCGTCTCGTGCGGCTCCATGGCAACGTTCGAGAGCGCAATGCCGCGCGCCTGGCCGATGCCGCTGGCGAGAGTTTCCCGCCCCGTGCCATCGACATAGATGCGTTCGACGGTGTGCGCGATCAGATCGGTCCAATAGAGCCGATTCGCCGCCGGGTCCAGCGCCACGAGGAGCGGATAGGGCAGCGCGGGGGTGATGCCCGTCAGCGCGCTGCCGTC
This sequence comes from Thermoanaerobaculia bacterium, assembly GCA_044230215.1. Classification (GTDB taxonomy): domain Bacteria; phylum Acidobacteriota; class Thermoanaerobaculia; order Multivoradales; family JAGPDF01; genus JAGPDF01. The sequence goes on from JBGARM010000188.1 coordinate 3,642, forward strand.
GCGATGGGCGCGCACGATGCCGCCTGAGTATGCCTGAGAGGTCACCGTGGTGTAGATGCGGTCGTGCGCCGCATCGACCGCGACGTCGATGAATCCGCCGTTTTCATAGAGGACTTCGTGCCCCGAGCCGTCCAGCGCGACCCGCGCGATGCGCCCGGGCGAACCCTGCTCGCCCCAGTACACCCGGTCCGCGGCGAGATCGAGACCCAGGCCGATCGGCGCGGAGAGTCCTGAGGTCACCAGGTCCTCGATCTCACTGCCGTCGAGGTTGGCGCGGCGGATGGCGTAGCCGCCATTCGGATACTCGGTCCAGTAGATCTTGCCGCGCGCCGTGTCGAGAGCGAGATCGAAAGGCACGCCACCGGTACCGCTGACGATCGTTTCGATCGCCGAACCGTCGAGATTGGCTCGCCGGATGGCGGCCAACCCACCCTCTGCCCAGTAGATCTTGCCGGCGGCATCGTCGACCGCGATCCCCCAGGGCTGCGCGAGACCCGCGAGGAGCACGACGCGCTCCGAGCCGTCGGTGCGCATGCGCTCGATCGTGTTGTAACCGTCGTCGCTGAAGTAGACGTACTGCGCGGCGTCGGGGCTCGGCTCGATGACGTACGGACCGCCGTCCACCGCCGCGCTCCAGTTGCCGAGCGCGTCGACGGCGCAGATGTGGAAGTAGTAGGTCCCCGGCGCGAGGACTTCCGTCGCCGCCGTCGTCGCCCCTGCCGGACCGGTGGCCGAGTTCTGGCAGGCATACGTCGGCTCGGTGTCGAAGGACCACCAGTAGCCTCCGATTCCAGCGATGGCGTCGACCGGCGGCGTCCAGGCGACCTCGATGCGCCCTTCGCTGGAGGGCGTGGCGTGCGTCGGGCTGTGCAGTTCGGTGACCGGACCCGGTCCCGTGGTGTCGATCAGATAGGGGCCGCTCACGGCACTCGGCCCCCAGTTCCCTGCGTGGTCGACCGCGCAGAGATGGAAGTACCAGGAGCCATCTCCAATCGGCTCATCGGGGAGCAGGGTCGCCCCGGAGGACAGCTGCACCGTCCCTGGGCAGACCGGATTGGCGTCGTGGGTAAAGGTCCAGGAGTAGCCCCCCACGCCGCAGATGCCGTCGACGCTCGGGGTCCAGCCCATGCTGATCGTGGCGTCGGCGGAAGGGGTTGCCAGGAGGTGGGAGCTGTAGAGGTAGGTGGAGGCCGCGGGCCCGGTCAGGTCGACGACGTAGGCGGGCGATGGACTGCCACTGCAGTTGCCTGCACGGTCGCAGGTGAACAAACGGAAGAACCACGGCGAGGTGCTTTCGGACAGCGTCTCGGTCAGGAGCTGTGGATCGCTGCCGTGCGCGACGTCGATGACATCGTCGGGCATGGCCGAGGAGTTGTCGGTCCAGAGAAACGAGTAGCCCGCCACTCCCGAGCCTCCAGGTTCATCGCTCGCTCCGGACCAGCTCATGGTGAATGTCGGTTGATTGGAGCAGCTGGAAATATCGTGCTCGAGGCTCTCGGGCATCGCTGCCGCGTTCGGCGCCGACATGTCGACCTGGTAGCTGCGCGCGAAGTCGTCGCCGGCGATGCCGTCGCCGTCGCCGTCGATCTGCTGGTCGTCGGCGTCGATCAGGCTCGAGCCGGAGCAGACGAACAACCGGTAGTGCGCGTCGTGGAGGTAGCCGTCGGCGAGGTGGAGCGTGACGCGACGGCTCGCAGCGTCGAAGTAGGCCGAGGCGATGCCCACTCCGGCGTCGCTCGCCGCCGCAGCCCCCGTGGCGCAGTTCGCGGTCTCGAGCGTGAAGTCGCCGCCGTCGGCGACCAGCAGGAAGCTCCCGGTAGAGAGAAAGCCGTTCTGCCCGACGCCGTAGTGCGCGTTCGCCACCGGCTCGCTCAGGGTGACGACGAGGTCGTAGATGGCGACGCGCGTCGGCTCGTTCTCTTCGAGCTGGTCGTTCCCGCTGTCGAAGACGGTCTGGACGGCGAGGACGGTCGGGGGCGGCGACAGGGCGCCGACGCAGACGTTGCGCAGGACGCTGACGCTGCCGCCGGCGAAGTTCATGACTGCGAAGTCTTCGCGTCCATCGACGTCCAGGTCCGCCGCCACCAGCGCCACCGGTCCGGCACCTGCCGGGTAGTCGACGTGCGGCGCGAACGTGCCGTCGCCCAGGCCGAGCAGCAGGCTCGAGTTGCCGCCGTTGGCGTTCGAGACCACCAGGTCGAGGATGCCGTCGCGGTCGAAGTCGCTCGCCGCGACCGTCCGCGCGTTGGTGCCCGCGGCGTAGTCGATCCTGCCTGCGAAAGTGCCGTCACCATTGCCGGCGTAGACGGTCAGCACGTTTTCGCTGTAGCAGGCGACCGCGAGATCGAGATCGCCGTCGCGGTCGAAATCGCCGACCGCCACCGACTGCGCACTCGCCCCGGTGGCGTAGTCGGCGGGCGGCGCGAAGGTCCCGTCGCCGTTGCCGAGCAGGAGGCTCAC
>JBGARM010000189.1:0-6084 GCA_044230215.1 Thermoanaerobaculia bacterium
GATCGGTCACCGCGGCGCCGCCGCGGCGGCGCCGGAGAACACCCTCGCCGCGGTCGAGAGCGGACTCGCGCAGGGGGCGGACTACGTCGAGATCGACGTCCAGGAGAGCGCCGACGGGGCGATCGCCGTGGTGCACGACAGCGACCTGATGCGCGTCGCCGGTGTCGACCTCGAGATCTGGAACGCCACCCGCGAACGCCTGGCGCAGATCGACATCGGCAGCTGGTTCGCTCCCCGCTTCGCCGCCGAGCGCGTCCCGCTGCTGGCGGAGGTTCTGCAGCGCGCGCGCGGACGCGGCAAGGTCCTGATCGAGCTCAAGTACTACGGCCACGACGATCGGCTCGAGCAGCGCGTCGTCGACCTCGTCGAGCAGCTGGGGCGGGTCGAAGAAGTGGCTTTCATGTCGCTCGAATACGAGCAGGTGAAGAAGATGCGGACCCTGCGCCCGAGCTGGACTGTCGGGCTGCTGACGGCCAAGGCGGTCGGCGATCTCACGGCTCTGGATGCCGACTTCCTGGCGGTCAATAGCGGGCTGGCGACGCGCCGCTTCGTGCGGCGGGCTCACGACCGCGGCAAGCAGGTCTATGTATGGACGCTCAATGATCCGGTGCAGATGTTCCGCATGCTGAATCTCGGCGTCGACGGCCTGATCACCGACAAACCCGCCCTGGCGCGGTGGGTGATCGAGCGCCGTTCCCGGTTGAGCTCGGTCGAGCGCCTGCTGGTCGGCCTCGCCTTCTACTTCGGCGCCGCGGCTCCGGATCCGCCGCCGGCGATCGACGCTCCGGTCTAGGGAGCGGCTTTCTCTCCGAGCGTCAGCAGCCAGATGTCCGACTCGTCGGCGATGTCGATCCAGGTGAGGATCCGGCCGTCGCGCGAGGCCGAGAAATTGCTCAGACGATGGCCGGGTGCCGCCGCGTAGAGCCGCCTGGGTTCGCCGCCGCGCAGGTCGCCGAGCCAGAGCTCGCCGCCGACGCCGTAGACGAGATGATCGCGGTCGACGAAGGCGAGGTTCCAGTCGACGAGGCTGTCGCGCCGCCAGGGCAGCCTGCGATAGGCGCGGTCGGCGATCGACCAGAGATAGATGTCACTGACCTGGCCGGCGGTGACGGCCGTCCCGGCGACCCAGCGCCCATCGGGCGAAAACACGACCGGCCAGAAGAGCACTCCCGGAGCGACCGGCGGCAGCTCCTGCCTGCCCGGCGCGGCGAAGCCGCCGGCGAGGTCGAGAATGGCGCCGCCGCTGCTGGTGTTGTAGGTGAGGAGCTTCGTGCCGTCCGGCGACCAGCGCGGGTTGGTGAAACCCCGGCCGACGCCGAGCGATTGCCAGCCGCCGCCGTCGGGGTGGACGAGCGCCAGGCTCGACTCGCCGTGGTTGGTCTGGAAGGCGATCCATTGGCCGTCGGGCGACCAGCTGCCCTGCCGGTTGCGATCGTCGCCGGTAGTGAGCTGGCGGTAACCGCTGCCGTCGGCGCGCGCGAGATGCAGGTGCTGCGGCATGTCCTCGTTGGTGAAGACGATCGAGCCGCCGTCGGACGACAGCTGCTGCTCGCGGATCTCGAACGAGCCGCTGAAGATCGGGACCGGCGCGGCGACGAGCGCCTGCCGCTCGGGATCGAATGCGGCGCGCACGATCTCGGTCTGGGCGTTGCGGTCGACGAAGACGATGCGGCGGCCGTCGGCGGACAGGTCGAACGGACCGGCCCAGCTCGAGGGTGCGGTGAGCGGCTCAGGTGCGCCCTGCGGCCGGCCGCTCGCGCCATCGAGCCCCAGGCGCCAGAGGTTGAACGTGCCGCCGCGGGTCGAGGCGAAGTAGAGCCACCGGCCATCGCGAGAATAGACCGGCGCCCAGTCGATCGCCGGGTCGTCGAGCAGCGAAACGGCGGCCTCTTTGCCGCCCTGCGATCCGTCGGCGGCGACGCTCCAGATGTCGCGCTGGAAGGTCTCGTCGCGCAGCCCCCAGAAGGCGATGCGCCGGCCGTCGGGCGACCAGGTCGGCGCCATGGCGTCGTGCTCGGTCACCCGCCGGCGCGCGCCCGAATCGACTTTGACGGCCCACAGCTCGCTCACCGAATTGCGCGAGGTCGGTGCGCCGGTGCGCTCGGTGACGACGGCGAGCTCGGCGGCGTCGGGCGACCAGGCAGGGGCGTAGCCGAAATCGGTGACGCGCCGGCTCGCCTCGCCGGTCGCCCCCATGACGAAGATGCCGCCGCCGCCGCAGTTCGAGCGGTAGGCGATCGTCCGGCCGTCGGGGGAGAAGGCGGGGTCGCTGTCGTCCTGCGCGCAGTCGGCGGTGAGCGGAATCGGCTTCGTGCCGTCGATGCGCTGCAGGAAGAGATCGCTGTCGTCGCCGTCGCGCTTGACGAAGACGAAGCTCTCGCCGTCCGGGGCGATGGTCGGATTTCCCTCGCCCCCCGGGAGCTTGGTGAGCTGCCGGAAGTTGGGCTGGAGGCTCGCGGCCGCGGGCGCCGCGGGTCGGCGCAGGAGCGCGGTGGCCAGCGACCCGGCGATGGCTCCGAGGCCGACGAGCAGCGCTCCAGCCAGGGCGCGACGGCGCGCCGGGCGCTCGGCGACGACGGCGGCGCGGCCGGAGCGCTCGGAGGCCGAACCGCCGGTGGCCAGGCTCTTCAGGTCGAAGGCGAGATCGCGCGCCGACTGGAAGCGCTCGTCGGGGCGCTTCTCGAGGCAGTGCTGCAGGAGGCGGGCGAGCGCCGGCGAGAACTTCTCGCTCAGCGTCTCGATCCCGGGGGGCTCCTCGCGCAGGATCGCCGACATCGTCTCGACCGCTGAAGCCTGGGCGAAGGCGCGCTCGCCGGTGAGCATCTCGTAGAGCACGACGCCTAGGGCGAAGAGGTCCGAACGCGCATCCGCCGGCTCGCCTCGCACCTGTTCCGGCGACATGTAGCCGACCGTCCCGAGAACCGCTCCAGGCTCCGTCCCCGGGCCCTGTGTCGGCGCCGCGAGGAGCTGGCTCTTCGAGCCGTGGACCTCGCTCTGGCGCGCCAGGCCGAAATCGAGGATCTTCACCTGGCCATCGCGGGTGAGGAAGAGATTGTCGGGTTTGAGGTCGCGGTGCACGATTCCGCGCGCGTGCGCGGCGGCAAGTCCGGCGGCGATCTGCGCCGCGGTCTCGAGCGCTTTGCGCTGCGGCAACGCACCGGCGAGCAGCCGCTCGCGCAGCGTCTCGCCGTCGAGCAGCTCCATTGCGGCATAGGCGGTTTCGCCGTCGCGTCCGAAATCGAAGATCGCCAGGATGTTGGGGTGCGAGAGCGCCGCGACCGCCTTGGCTTCGCGTTCGAAACGCGCCAAGGCTTCGGCATCGGCGGCGAGGCGCTGCGGCAGAACCTTGATCGCCACCTCGCGGTCGAGCTTGCTGTCGCGAGCGCGAAAGACCTCGCCCATGCCGCCTTCACCGAGCTTGGCGGTGATCTGGTAGGGCCCGACTCGACTTCCTGGCGAAGGTGACAAGGCCGGGAGTCTACACCCGAGCTTCAGGCATTCGGCGGGCGCAAGGGCCGGGCCGGGTGGGGCCCGGCCCGGAGTCTTTCCGTGGCTCCCGGGGTCAGGCGCGGCGCTGGCGACACATCACGAAGAGAGCGGCTCCGCTCAGCATCAGAACGAGGAGCGTGAGCCCCACGCCGTCGAGCGTCGGAATGGCGACGATGCTGGCGTCGGAGGTCACGATGTCGAGCGTGTAGTCGCCGACCGCGGAGCCGAAGCCGTCTACCCGGAAGGTCCAATCCCCACCGGTATCGACGATGACGTCGAGGCGCGAGCTGAGAAAGCCGCCGCAGGTCACCGTTCCGCCGTCGTCGTTGTAGAAGGTGGCGTTGGCGGTGTCCGAGGTGTCGGCCCCGGGAGCGAACAGGGTGAGGATCGTGTCCAGGGTGTTCCCCGGGGGCGGCGCGCAGACGAGGTCGGCGACGACGCGCGTATGCGCGGGCAGGCTGATCGTGTAGAGATCGTATTCGGCGCCGGAGGCAATGGTGCCGTCGTAGTGGTAGACGTCGGCGCGCAGCGTCGGTGCGAAGCCGATCGTCGCCACCAGCAGGAGCAACAGAATTCGCTTCGAAGACAGTCTCATGTTGGCCATCCTCCGACTTCGGATCGTGGAACGTTGGAGTAATCACTTACGATAGGAAAGCGAATTGCAGCGGCACCCGAGGCGAGCGGGTGCAGATCCGCCCGCGCAGAAGGCCATCGCGACCCGCTCGCGGGACGAGACGCCGACTGCCGCCGATGTCCATGGCAAAGCTCAGTAGCCATAGTCAGGCCGCTCCTCAACAATTTTCTGCCAAGTATTCTAGATCACGTGTCAAGTCGATGCGCCTGTCTGGCGGGGTTCCGCATCGTCGCACGGGCGCGTCTCCTATTTTCGTGACGACTCCGCCGGTGGCGGGGGCACGAGCGTCAGATCGAACTTGCGCGCCAGCGGCTCGAAATGTCTCCGGTCAGAGGTCGCGATGCGTTTCACCCCTGTCGACTCGGTCAGGGCCACGAGCGCGCTGTCGACGAAACCGAGGTCGAGCTCGGCGAACTGCTCGTCGAGCTCGCGGATGCGGCCCACACGATCCTGCGGGAGCTCGACCAGCAGGAAGCTCGCTGCGACAAGTCCGCGGTAGGACTGCTGCCGCGCTGCTCTCGCCAGCCGGGTTCCGATCAGCGCTCGTGGCCCTGCTGTAGCCGTTCGCGCCAGCCGAGGACGACGCGGACCGGCTCTCCGGGGCTAGCGAAATTCCGGTTCAAGAGGAACCGCTGGCCATCGGCGGTGACATCGAACTGGCGGTCCGCCGCCTCTTCGAGGCCGCCCGCGAAGAGCGGCACGCCGGTTCCGACACGCGGCGGGTCTGCAGGCTCGAACGGGACGGCGACGATGCGCCCGCCATCGTCGACGTAGAAGAGCTCGCGGCCGTCGCCGCGCCACGCCGGGGACGCTCCGCCGTCGGTGGAGACACGAATGGGCGAAGCGGAGGCATCGTCGAGGCGGCGGACGTAGACCTCCATACGCCGCGTGACGTCCGACGAATAGGCGATCCAACGCCCGTCGCGCGAAGCGACCGGGCCCCACTCCGACGCCTGCTCGGATCCGAGGCGCTGCGGGGGCGCCTCGGGCGTCAGCGACCGCCGCCAGATCGACCCCTTGCCGGAGGCATCGAAGCGCTGCACGAGCAGCCCGGTGCCGTCGGTCAGCCATGCGCCGGGCGCGAGGAATCCGTCGTCGGAAAACCACCGGCTCTCGCTGCCCGGCCGACCCACGTCCATGCGGTAGATGCCGCTCGATCCGGTGGGTCCGACTCGCCCGAAGGCGAGCTCACGTCCGTCGGGTGACCAGACCGGCAGGGTGTCGTCGCCCGACTCGCCGCTGGTGAGCCGTGTCGAGTACCGCCGCGCCAGATCGTGGATCCAGATCCCGCCGCTGGTGGCACCGACTTCGTAGTACGAGACCGCGACCTTGCCGCCGTCGGGGGAGAGGACCGGCGCGTAGTGCCAGTTCTCGTCGTCATCGGTCAGCTGTCCGAGCTCCTCGCCCCGGCGATCGACCCAGACTAGGCGCGTACCGCTGCGCTTGTCGGCCCGAAAAACGAGGACGCCGTTGGCCGAAACGGCGAGCGAACGTTGGCCGGAGACACTGACACTGCCCGGGAGGGAGATGCCCAGGCTGACGGTATCGCCGACGAGCTCCTCCTTGGCGTCGTCGAAGCGCTGCGCGACCAGCGCATCGCCCTGGACGAAGATGAGGTAGCCCGGCGCCGCGTAGAACGCGGACGACGTGACCGGGCCGAGCTCCTTCGCCTCGAGCGAGCCGAGCCGCCCGAGATAGACCGTGCCCGGTTCGATCCCGGTGCCGGTCGAGGCGAAGAACAGGAAGCGCTTGCCATCGGGAAGGAAGCTCGGAAAACGCTGCGTTCCGATGTCGGTTCCGGCGGGAATCCGCGACGCCGGCGCGGCCGCGCCGCCGGCGGCCGCGGCGGCCGGCACGGAATCGTCCACGCCCAATCGCCGCCACAGCGCATCGGAATCGGACAGGTCCAGTGATTTTTGTGCTCCGCCCGCGAAAGGCACGGCGACTTTCGCGGGCTTGAG
>JBGARM010000018.1:0-10474 GCA_044230215.1 Thermoanaerobaculia bacterium
GAATGAGGGTCTCGACACCGCTGCCGTCCGCGCCGGGCTCGCCCGGGAGCTCGGCCTGGAACTCCCCACACGAGGAGGAGAGCCGAATCTTCGAAGTCGTCTCCGCCGAAAGCCGCTCGAGCCTGCCGCTGCCCGGCACCGGCAGGCCGAGGCGCAGAAGGATCTCTCCCGGTCCCTGGAGGGGCCCGATCTGGACCGTCCCGGGCCCGGCCCCCGCGAGCGGGCGGCGGGTGACGATCTGGCGATCCCGCCCCGGCTCGACCGGCAGCCAGCTGGGCGAGAAGCGCACCGCCGGCGCCCCCGGCGCCGGCTCGGGTATCCGCACTCGGGCGACCGCGTACTCGAGTCTGGCGACTTCCGGGTAGGCGCCGCGCACCCGGAACCTGCCGCCGGCGCCGTCGTGGAGACCCGCCGTCAACGTGTAGAGGCCGGGGGCGAGGGGCTCCGCCACCGCCGACTGGTAGACCCGCACTCTGTAGGCAATCTCCCGTCCGCGCCGGAACTCCCCCGGCAGAGGGTGATCGAAGGTGCGCAGAACCGAGCCGGGTTCGTCGACCAGGTGCAGGAAGACCTGCGGCACGGCGCCGGACTCGAGATCGGCGAGCGGCATGATGCGCACCGCGAGCTCGACGAACGAACCGAGTTGCAGGTCGAGCTCCGCCGGCGAGACCGCGAGCTCGGCCACCGGCTCGGCGGCTCCGCGGCAGGAGGCGAGGGCGAGACCCGAGACGGCGAGGCCGGCGAGCAGAAACGCGCGCATCAGCTTCGGACCGCGCCGTCCGCCGGGTCGGGGAAGTAGGTCGCGCTGCAGTTCGGGCCCTCCCAGACGGTCGCCGAGCGGATCTCCGCCGCCGGCAGGCGCTCGCGCATCTCTGCGCAGAACCACTCCGCCAGGCGCTCGGTCGTCGGGCTCAGGGTGTCGAATGGCGGCACGGTATTGATGTCGCGATGATCGAAGCGGGCGGCGAGGGCGAGCAGCTCCTGCCGCGCGGCGACGAAGTCGAACGCCATCCCCTCGCTGTCGAGCCCGGCGGCGACGATCTCGATCGAGACCCGCCAACTGTGTCCGTGGGCGGGTTCTTCGACGCCGCGGTAGGAGAGCAGATGATGCGCCGCCTCGAAAGCGGCATGAACGTCGACGCGAAAGCGGGCCACCCGCCAATCGTAGCCGATCTGCCGCCCTCCCGGCCCAGGTAGCGGCCCCCAGGGGCCGCGCCGCTGCTACACTCGACCCCTCCGGGCCCCCATGTCGTCGACCCTCGTCCTCGCCCTTCTGGTCTTCATGCTCGTCGCGTCGGCGCTGGAATGGCTGGCGGTCGACGTCATCGCGTTGACCATCCTGGCGGCCCTGCTCGTCTCCGGCCAGGTCGACCGGGCCGAGGGGATCTCGGGGTTCTCCGACGGCGCCGTCATCACGGTGCTGTTCATGATGATTCTCTCCGAGGCGGTCACCGACAGCGGCCTCGTCGCCCAGGTCGGGCATCGGATCAGCCGGGTCGCCGGCGGCTCGTGGGGAAGATCGGTCGCGCTGCTCCTTGTCGTCTGCGGCGGAATCTCGATGTTCATCAACAACACCGCGGCGATCGCCATGCTCCTGCCGGTCGCCATCCAGATCGCCAAGCAGCACCGCAAAGGGCCGTCGAAGCTCCTCCTGCCGCTCAACTACGCGGCGGTGATCGGCGGCACCTGCACGCTGGTCGGCACCTCGACGAACATCCTCGTCTCGTCTCTCGCACAGGCCCGCGGCCTGCCGGCGATCGCCATGTTCGAGCTGTTTCCGATGGGCATCGTCTTCTTCACCTGCGGCATGCTCTACAACATCCTCCTCGTGCGCCTGCTCCCCGAGCGCGGCGACGCCTCAAGCCTGACCTCCAAGTATCAGCTGACCACCTTCCTCACCGAAGTCAAGGTTCCGGCGGGGTCGCGCCTGGTCGGACGCACGGTCGTCGACGAGGAGGTCAGCGAGCGCTACCACCTGAACGTGCTCGAAATCCTCCGCGGCACGCGCAAGATCGCCTTCGATCTGCGCAATACGCCGCTCGCGCCGGAAGACATCCTCATCGTGCGCGGCACCATGGCGGACATCGTGCAGTTCAAGGAGCAGGAAAAGCTCCTGCTGCTCTCGGACATCAAGCTCTCGGATGCGGATTTGGCCGACGAGGACAACGTCCTCGCCGAGATGCAGCTCTCGCCCTCCTCGACGCTCGAGGGCGTGACCCTGCGCGAGGTCGACTTCCGCCGCCGCTTCGGCGCCTTCGTTCTCGCGCTGTCGCGCACCGGCGAGCTGATCCGCGAGAAGCTGGCGCTCATCCCGCTCCAGCGCTGGGACACGCTGCTCGTGTTCGGCCCCCGGCGCAGCGTCGAGCAGCTCTACAAGATGGACGACTTCCTGCCGCTGCAGGAGGTCGACCTGCGGCTGCGCCTTCACCGCCGCTGGTGGCTGCACGCCGCCGCCTTCGTCGGCACGGTCGTCGCCGCCACCTTCTTCGACGTGCCGCTCCTGCAGGCCGCGCTGGTGGCGATCGTCGCGCTGCTGGTGACCCGAGTGGTGCGCATCCAGCGCGTCTACCGCTCGGTCAACTGGGCGGTCTACTTCCTGCTCGCGGCCTCCCTGCCCCTGGGGATCGCGGTCGAACGGGTGGGGCTGGCGGGTCAACTCGGCGACTGGATCGCCACCGAGGGCGGCATCCTCGGGCCGTGGGCGGCCCTCTCGCTGCTCTACTTCGTGACCATGGTGCTGACGGAGGTGCTGTCGAACGCCTCGACCGCGGTGCTCATGGTGCCCGTCGCGATCGCCACTGCGGCCTCGCTGGGGGTGGACAGCCGGCCGCTCCTCATGGCCGTGACTTTCGCGGCGTCGAACGGCTTCGTCACCCCGATCGGCTATCAGACCAACGCCATGGTCTACGGCGCCGGCAACTACCGCTACAAGGACTTTCTCCTGGCAGGCATTCCGCTCAACCTGCTCTTCTGGATTCTCGCCAGTCTCCTCCTGCCGGTCATCTGGCCGTTCAGCGCGGCTGCGGGCGCCGCACCCCGGCGGGCGCGCCGGCCGGGGCGGAGCCGGCCGGCGCTCGTCCACCAGCAGGTGGAGGAGCGCCAGCACCGGGTGGCGCAAGAGCATGCGCGGCCCGGCGAAGATCATCACCGCGCGCACCCGCTGGCGCATCTCGGGGCGATAGCAGTGCACCTGGCAGTTGTTGCAGGTCGGCTTCTCCTCGCCGAACGGGCAGCGCAGCAGGCGCTGCTCGGCATAGGCACGCAACTCCGCGCAGTCCGGGCAGAGCGCCCGCCGTCCACCGCTCCGTCCGGCATGCCCATTCCCGCGGCAGGTGATGGCGATCATCGCGTCGAGCGTGCGCCATTCGCGCTGCATCCGCCCCGCGTCGAGCCGGTTCATGCGGCCTCCGCCGGCGACGGGAGTCGCCGCCCCGCCCGGCGCTCGGCGCGACCGCGGGCCCAGGCGCCGGCCGAGAGAGCCGAAAGGGCAGTCACCAGCGCCACCGAGCCGAGAATGACCGCCATGCGATGCCACGGCTCGCCCAACGCGCTGCGCAGCGCGCGGATCTCGGCGAGCGTGCGCAACCATTCGAAAGCGCCGAGCAACAGCAGTCCCTGCAAGAGGCGCAGAGCGGCAACCGCGCGCGGCACGAGCAGGAGCGGCAGGGCCACAGCGACCAGGGTGAGCCAGAGGTGACCGCCGCGCAGCAGATGCGCGCCGAGCGTGAGCGCCGAGAGGACGATCGGGAGGATCAGGAGGTGCCTCATGGGCGCAATGGAATCAGCTTGCCGCCGCTGCCGCCTATGACGCCGGTCAGGTCGGCGGGGACCGCTCCGCCGGTCAGACTGTGGCGGGCGCCGGCACCAACAGCTGCTCGACGCGCGCCACGACCATTTCGAGGGCGACGCGGTTCTCGCCGCCCTCCGGCACGATCACGTCGGCCCAGCGCTTCGAAGGCTCGACGAATTCGAGATGCATCGGCCGCACGGTGCCCATGTATTGCCGGAGAACGTCCGGCACCGCGCGCCCGCGCTCGGTGAGGTCGCGGCGAATCCGGCGCACCAGGCGGACGTCGGCGTCGGTGTCGACGAAGACCTTGAAATCGAGCAGCTCGCGGATCTCGGGTTCGGCGAAGAGCAGGATGCCCTCGACCAGCACCACGGGTCGCGCTTCGATGCGCCGGGAAGAGGTCGTCCGGCGGTGGCTCACGAAGTCGTAGATCGGCAGATCGATCGCCCGGCCGCTCTTCAGGGCGCGCAGATGTTCGACGAAGAGCGCCGTGTCGAGAGCCTCGGGGTGATCGAAGTTGTAGGCCAGGAGCTGGTCGGGGCTCTCCCAGGCGACGTCGCGGTAGTAGTTGTCCTGCGCCAGAAAGGCGATCCTGTCGACTCCGACCGCCTCGAGAATCTCCCGGGCGACCGTGGTCTTGCCCGAGCCGGTCCCGCCGGCAACTCCGAGGATCATGGCGCTCATGGAGCGCAATCCTATCGAACGCCAGCCGGGAACGGGCCGCTCGCGAGGCCGGTCGCAGCTGCCCTTTCGGGTCAGTGCTGGGCGTCGTCGCCGCCCGCTCCGGCCGCGCCGTCCTCGGCCTCCCGAATTGTGCGCTGCTGCTCGTCGACGAGCTCGCTCGCCGCCTGCGCCTTCTGTTCGGCCGACATGTCGCTGTCCTGGATCTGCTGATACCGATCCTTGTACTCGGCAGCCTTGTCTTCGAGCTCGCGCGTCTTCGCCGCCTCGCTCGTGGGCGCCGGCTCCGCCTCCGCAGCACTTTCCCGGACCCTCTTCTCCGCCTTCGAACAGCCGGCGGCCGCTGCCAGGGCGAGAACGAGCAGCATGGCGATGGGCCGCAGACCGGAGTGGAAGCTGAAGGCGAGAATGCGTGCGGACGGTTTCATGGCGGCCTCCTGGAGATTCGGCTCGCGGCGGTGAGCCGCCACTCTAACGCTGACAGCGCGGACAGTAGAAGGTGCTCCTGCCGCCCTGGACGATGCGGCGCACTGTCGCGCCGCAGGCCGCGCAAGGCTCTCCCGCCCGGCCGTAAACGGCGAGCGAGCCCTGGAAGTACCCCTCCTGCCCGGCGCCGTCGGTGAAGTCGTTCAGGGTCGTCCCGCCCTCGTCGATGGCGCGTTCGAGCACGGCGACGACCGCGTCGGCCAGGTTCTGCCAGCGCTCGGCTCCGATCCGCGCCACCGATCTCGCCGGATGGATGCCGGCGCGGTGCAGCGCCTCCGTGGCGTAGATGTTGCCGACGCCGACCAGCAGTCGCCCGTCCATGAGGAAGCTCTTGACCGGCCCGCGACGCCCCGCGGCCAGACCGGCGAGTTGGGGTCCGGAGAGGGCCGGTGCGAGCGGCTCCGCGCCGAGGTGGAGGAAGTGGCGGTCGCGCCCGAGCCCGGCCGTCGGCGCGACGAAGGCAAGCCCGAAACGCCGCGGGTCACGCAGGCGCAGGCGCTCCCCGGCATCGAGGCGAAAGCTCAGATGCTCGTGCGCTTCGCGCTCGGCCGCCTCGGGGGCGAGCGTCAGGCGGCCGCTCATGCCGAGGTGGATGACCAGCGTCCGCCCCCCCTCGACCTCGATCAGCAGGTACTTGCTGCGCCTTGCGAGGCGCTCGATTCGCCGGCCGGTGAGGTCCCCCAGCGCCCGCCGGTCGAGCGGTTCGCGCAGCGCTGGCGCATGGATCCGGACCTCGAGCAACCGGCGCCCGGCGAGACGCGGTTCGAGGCTCCGTTTCAGGACCTCGATTTCGGGCAGCTCGGGCACGGTGCCATTCTGCCAACTTGACAAACTTTCCGGGATGGCGTAAAAAAGGCGTAAATGTACCAGGAAGCCACCCTCCCGCTCTTCCCCATGCTCCCCGCGGCAGGACGCCCGGCGCCGGACGCCGAGGCACTGCGCCGCCGTGCCGGGGTCGAATATTTCGACCTGCTGGTGCGCGAGATCCTCAACAGGTCGGAGGCGAAGAGCCTGCCCTTCGACTGGACGATCAACCCCTACCGCGGTTGCGAGTTCGGCTGCGTCTACTGTTACGCCCGCGCGACGCACGGCTTCTTCGAGTCGACCAGCCCGGACGACTTCGAGACCCGGATCTTCGTCAAGAGGAACGCCGCGGAGCGCCTCATTCAGCGCCTGCGCAAGAGCGACCTGCGCGGCCAGACGATCGCCATTGGCACGGCGACCGATCCCTACCAGCCGGCCGAGAAGCATTACGGCGTGACCCGCTCTCTCCTCGAGGCCTTTACCGCCGTCGAGGGGCTGAACCTCTCGATCACCACCAAGTCGCCGCTGGTGTTGAAGGACCTCGATCTGCTCGCCGAGTTGGACCGCAGGCACGCGATGGAGATCCACATGTCGATCACCACGCTCGATCGCGAGCTGGCGCGGAAGCTCGATCCGGCGGCGCCGGATCCACAGGCGCGCCTGCGCGCCGTCGAGCGGCTGGCCGAGGCCGGCATCGCGGTGACCGTCAACTGCATGCCGGTAATGCCCGGCATCAACGATAGTGAAGCCGAGCTCGGTCCGCTCTTCGCAGCGGCGCTCGCCGCCGGCGCGATCGACGTCCACCAGCAGGCGCTCAGCCTCAAGCCGGCGAGCCGCGTCAAGTTCTTCCCCTGGCTGAAGGCGGAATTCCCTCACCTGCTCGGGATGTACCAGCGCCTGTACGCGAAGAGCGACTATCTCGAGGGGAGCGCGAAGGACCAGCTGCTCACGACCTTCCGCCGCCTGCGCCTGCAGCACGGCCTCCCCCGCGCCCAGGCCGCGCACGCGTGAGGACCGCGCAGGCCTGAGGCGGGCTAAGGTTTCGCGAGCGCCAGGACCAGCGCGGCGAGAGCGGCATCGGGGTCGCCGGAGTCGCCTTTCAGGCGACGCTCGGTCTCGAGCAGGCGCGCCGGCAGGGTGTCGAGCGTGGCGGCCGGGATCCGCCCGGCGGCAAGGTAGGCCTTGAAGATCGGGAACGGCTTCATGCCCGCCAGGGGGTTCTTCGCGAGGCCCGGCACCTCGCCCTGGAGCTTCGGCGCCCACTGGGTGCTGAACCGGCCGTAGCTGCGCTCGCCGGCCGGCACGCGCAGGGCGGCGGCGAGACCGCGGACGGCGACGATGCGGCGGCAGAAGCCGGCCAGGCTGCCGAAGAACATCAGGCGCGCCGCCAACGGATCCTCGGCGCTGCCAAGGTAGCGCTCGAGCCGGGCGAGCGCTTCGGCGGCCTTGCCGTCGCCGATCGCGTCGAGGATCTGAAAGGTGTCCTCCTGCCCGCGGTCCTCGATACTCGTCTCGACCAGGGCGGTCTGGATCTTCGCGCCGCCCGAGAGCGCGGCGAGCTTGCGATACTCGCCGGCAAAGCGTGCCAGCGAGTCGGCGTCGACCTCCCGACCGTCGCCGAAGCCCTCGGCGAAGCGCAAAGTCCGCCTGGCGAGCGCCGACAACGCGGCCCGGTCGATCTCCACCCCGGTCTCGCGCAGGAGCTCGCTCGCCAGCGCGGCGAGACCGTCGAAGCCCCCCTTGCCGGCGGTGACCTCGCCGGCGAAGACGACCGCCTCGCGGCGGGTGAGCGCCTCGAGCACCGGGTGATCCTCCGCCACCGCGCTCTCGATCAGTACCAGGGCATGGCGTTCGGGGAGCCCGTCCCGCACGAGGTCGGCGACCAGCGAGTCGGCGTTGTCACCGAGCCCCCGCAGGCCCGAGGCGATCGCGGCGACGAACGCCGCGAACTCCCGCGGCCTCCGGTCGCGCGAGCGCATGCCGGCGAGGGTTTCGCCGGCCGCCGCCTCCGCCTCGCTGGCGATCCCCGGGAAGTGCACCGCCCAGGTCGGTGCGAGCTCGATGAGCCGCGGCACGAGCGTCTCGCGCGCGCCGCTCGCCAGCAGGTTGCCGAGGGCGTCGAGAAAGGGCGAGTAGGCCTCCGCCGAGCCGAAATGCTCCGGCGAGCGTCCGAGGGCCAGCCGTGCCCCCGGCGCGGTGAGCCGAGCCCGGCGCAGGAAGGCGTGGGCCAGCGTCGACTTGCCGGCCCCCGGCTCGCCGGCGATGGTCACCAGCTGGCCGCTGCCGGCGGCGGCGGCCTCCAGCAGCTCGGCGAGCAGGGCGAGCTCCTCGCCGCGCCCGATCGGTTCGGCCGGAGCGCCGCTCGAACGCTCCCGCATCGCGCGTCGCAGGCGCGCCGTACCGGAGCGCTCGGGGCGCTCGGCACGGTCGGCGCGCTCCGGGCGGGCATCGAGCTGCGGCACCGGACTCTCGAGGGTGGACTCGGCGAGGGCCTGGGCGAGCGTCGCGTGCAGCTCGCCGGCGGTCGCCGGCCGCGCCTGGGGATTCTTGGCGAGCGCCCGCATCACGGCCCGCGACAGCCCGGCGCCGAGGCGCGGCGCGACCTCGACCGGCGGCCGCGGCTCCTCGGTGAGGTGGGCGAGGAGGACCTCCTGCGCCGTGCCGCGGCGGAACGGCACCTCGCCGGTGAGCAGGGTGTAGGCGATCACGCCGAGGCTGTAGATGTCGCTCTCGCGCCCGGCGGGACGTCCCTGGCACTGTTCGGGGCTCATGTAGAACGGCGAGCCGATGGCGTGCCCGCCGGTGAGACCGGGATCGTCGCTCGCCAGCATCCGCGCCAGGCCGAAGTCCGCCACCTTGGCGAGCCCGCCGGCGAACAGGATGTTGCCCGGCTTGAGATCGCGATGCACGATCCCCAGGCGATGGGCGGCGTCGACGGCGGCGGCGATCCCGGCCAGCAGCGCGACGACCTCGCCGGGAGGCAGCGCCCCTTCGAGCGCGATGCGCTCGGAGAGCGCCCCCCCTTCGCAGTACTCCATGGCGAGGTAGGGCTCGCCCTCCTCCGTGCGGCCGAAGTCGAACACCGTGACGGCGTGCGGGTGGACCAGGGCGCCGGCGGCGCGCGCTTCGCGGCGGAATCGGGCGAACGCGACCGGCGAGGGGAAGAGCTCCGGATGCAGCACCTTGATCGCGACCGGCCGGTCCATCTCCTCGTGCAGCGCACGGAAGACGACCCCGGCGCCGCCTTCGCCGACGCGTTCGAGCAGCCGGTAGCGGCGGTCGAGGAGACCGCCCAGGCGCGGATCGATCGCAGTCAAGACGTCTTCACCTCTGAGGCGTCCCTCGGGCTCGAAATTGGAGCCGGGAGCGTAACACGGCCCCCTGTTCGCAGGGTTCACTCAGTGCGGTCACGGAACCCTTCTAGAATGCCCGGGACATGATCCAGGGCAAGCGCATCTGCGTCGTGATGCCGGCGTACAACGCCGCCGCGACCCTCGAGCGCACGTTTCGCGAGCTCGACCGGACGGTCGTCGACCGGATCCTGCTGGTCGACGATGCCTCCGCCGACGAGACGGTCGTCATCGCCCGCCGCCTCGGCATCGAGACCCACCTGCACACGGTGAACCGCGGCTACGGCGGCAACCAGAAGAGCTGCTACGCCGCGGCGCTCGCCGGTCCGGAAGAGATCGTCGTGATGCTGCATCCGGACTATCAGTACACCCCGCGCCTGGTGCCGGCGATGGCGGCGATGATCGCCTACGGCGAGTACGACGTCGTGCTGGGCTCGCGCATCCTCGGCCACGGGGCGCTCGCCGGCGGCATGCCGCGCTACAAGTACATCGCCAACCGTGCCCTCACCCTGGTCGAGAACCTCCTGCTCGGGCAGAAGCTCTCCGAGTACCACACGGGGCTGCGCGCGTTCCGGCGCGAAGTGCTCGCGCAGCTCCCGCTCGAGCGCAACTCCGACGACTTCGTCTTCGACAACGAGATCCTCGTGCAGGCTTTCGCGGCGAAATTCCGCGTCGGCGAGCTCTCGTGTCCGACCAAGTACTTCGCGGAGGCGTCGTCGATCCACTTCGCCCCGTCGGTGCGCTACGGCTTCGGCGTCCTGCGGGCGGCGGTCGCCGGCTTTCTCGCCCGCACCGGACTGTTCCGCGCGCGCTTCCTGCTTCTCCCGCCGCCCGGCCAGGGGTGATGGACGTCATCGTCGTCGGGGGCGGGCCGGTGGGCCTGGCGGCGGCGATCGCGGCGCGCCTGCACGGCCTCGCGGTGCGCGTGGTCGAGCGCCAGCGGCCGCCGATCGACAAGGCTTGCGGCGAGGGGCTGATGCCGGCCGGCGTGCGGGCGCTCGCGGCGCTCGGCGTCGCGCCGCCGCCGCGCTCATTGCCGTTTCGCGGCATCCGCTACCTCTCCGAGGACGTCGTCGCCGAGGGTGACTTTCCCGACGGCCCGGGGCGCGGCATCCGGCGGACGGAGCTGCACGCCGCGCTCGTCCGGCGCGCCGAGGAGCTCGGCGTCGAGCTCTTCTGGGGGACCCGCGTCGAGTCGGCCGGGGTCGGCCTCGTGCGCACCGCCGCGGCGACCTGGCCCTGCCGCTTCGTCGTCGGCGCCGACGGCCTGCGCTCGGCGCTGCGCCGCTCCGCCGGCCTCGCAGTCGGCCTGACCCCGCCGCCGGCCGCCGGCACCGGAGACGGGCGGTGGAATCCGCGCGCC
>JBGARM010000018.1:10484-18403 GCA_044230215.1 Thermoanaerobaculia bacterium
AAGATGGCTCAGGAGAAACCGGGGCAGACCCTCCAGGCCACGGCGCTGGTTCATGAAGCCTGGATGCGGCTGGCGGGGACGGACGAACAAAAGGCATGGAACGGGCGCGGGCATTTCTTCGGCGCCGCCGCCGAGGCCTACGTCACGCCGCTCGCTGCCGATGAGGTCGGTGTCGCGCTCCTGTGGAGCGGCGGCAAGGGGGGGTTCGACGAGCTTCTGGCGACGCGCTTTCCGGCCGGCCTGGCAGAGCGGCTCGCCGCCGGCACGCCCCTCGGCCGCGACCACGGCGCCGGGCCGCTGCTGCAGCCGGCGCGCGGTGCGGTCGCTCTCGGCGGCCGGATCGCCCTGGTCGGGGACGCCGCGGGCTACGTCGACGCGCTCACCGGCGAGGGTTTGACGCTCGGCTTCGAAGGGGCGCTGGCGCTCGGCGACGCGCTCGCGGCGGGGGATCTCGCGCCCTACGCCCGTCGTCACGCGCGGCTCGCTCGACTGCCCAACGGTCTCACCCGGCTGCTCCTCGTCGCTGCCCGACGGCCCTGGCTGCGCCGCCGCCTGGTGAGCGCCCTGGCCGCCGATCCGGCTCTCTTCGGCAACTTCCTCGGCCTGCTGGGAGACCGGCGACCGCTCGCCGAGCTGCGGCTCGGGCGGGCGCTGCGGCTCTGCGGGCGCCTCGTTCTGCCGATGACGGTGGCTTGAAGGCTGTGAGTCCGAGCGGCAACGACACGACCCCCCTGGTCGAGGAAGCCGTCTCGTGACCGCGCTCGTCCACGCGGTCCTCTGCCGGCGGCGGAGCGTCGAGGCGTTCTTCGCCCTGCTCGTCGTCGCCCTGCTGCCGGGGCTCGCCCGGCTCGAGAGCGACAACTCGCCGGAGGAGTTCTTCCTCGCCGGCTCGACCGACGTCGCGCGCTACGCCGAGCTCGTCGCGCGCTTCGGCGCCGGCTACGGCGCCCGCGTCGTCGTCGGCGGCGAGGGGCTCTACACCGCCGCGGGCCTCGACTTCCTCGCCCGTCTCGAGACCGATGCCGCGGCGCTCGCCGGCGTGCAGAGCGTCAGCGGGCCGGTCGGTCACCACCGCGGCGAGCTCGACCCGTTCCCGCCCCGCGATCCGCAGGCGTTTCGCCCCCTCCTGCTCGCCAACGCCCTCGACCGCGCCGCCGGCCTCGTCGGCGCCGCCGGTCGCGAGCTCTCCGTGCTGGTCGAGTTCAGCGCCGCCGGAGCGAGCGGCCGGTCGGAGGCCGGTCGCGCGGCGGTGCTCGCGGCGCTCGAGCAGCTGTGCGCCGCGGCCCCCCCGGGAGTGACGGCGGTCGTCGTCGGTCCGGCGACCCTCGAGCGCGCCCTCAACGAGTCGGCGCGCGAGATTGGCGGCTTCTACTTTCCGCTCCTGCTGGCGCTGGCGGCGCTCCTGCTGGCTCTGACCTTTCGCGAAGTGGGCGCGGTCGCCATGCCGCTCGCTTTCGTCGCGGTGGTCGAGATCGTGGTCCTCGGCGCGATGGGCTACGCCGGCGTCCGCTTCAATCTCGTCGTCGCCATCCTGCCGCCGATTCTGTTCGTCATCACCCTGGCCTCCGCCGTGCATCTGATGCTGCGTTGCCGCGACATCGAGGCGGAAGGTCTGGAGGCCGGACCGGCGACCCTCGCGACCTATCGCGACAAGGGGCGGGCGCTCTTCTGGACCACCGTATCGACCCTCGCAGGATTCGCGTCGCTCGCCGCGACGCCGGTGGCGCCGATTCGCACGCTCGGCATCTGGGCCGGATTGGGTCTTGCCTTCGCCGGCCTGGCGGCGTTCACCCTCCTGCCCTGCCTGCTGTCACGGACGATGGGGCGCCGCGCGGCGCTCCCCGAGCGCGCTTTCGAGGTTCGCATGCAGCGGCTCGGCCGGCGCGTCACCGAGCTCGCCGCCGACCATCGCGGCGCGGTGCTGTCGCTCTACGCCGTGCTGGCGATCGTCGCCGCCTGCGGTCTGCCGCGGCTCTCGGTCGCCAGCAACGCCCTGCACTACCTCGCCCCCGCGCATCCGGCGCGGCAGCGCATCGAGGCGGTCGAGAGGGCCGGCATCGGGCTCTCCGCCGTCGAGCTGGTGGCGGTCGATGACGCGAGTCCTCCGGGCGACGGCTTCCGCGGCGAGCAGCGCCTGGCGGAGGTCGCCCGTCTCGCCGCCGGACTGCGGCGGATTCCCGGTCTCCTCTCGGTGGTGACGGCGAGCGACCTGCTCGACGACGTTGCCGCCCGCTCGCCGCTGCGGCAGGTCTTCCCGCCGGCGGAGCTGCGTGCCCGGCTGGTGCCGCTGGTTTTCGCCGACGAAACGGGCGGGCGGGCGCTCGGACGGCTGCTCGCCGCCGACGGCAGCCGGACGCGGATCACCCTCTTCGTGCCGACCGCCGGCTACGACACGGTCGATCCGATCACCGACGAGGCCGAGAGGCTCGCGCGCGCGGCGTTGCCCGGCGCGGCGATCGAGGTCACCGGACAGTATCCGCTGCTGCTCGCGATGCAGCGTTACCTCATCTCGACCCTGGCCTGGTCGCTGCTGCTCACCCTGCCGGTGCTGGCGGCGACCTTCTACGTGCTGCTGCGCGAGGTCAAGGGGACGCTCTACGCCCTGCTGCCGAATCTCTGGCCGGTGCTGCTGATCCTCGGTGGCATGGGCTGGTTCGGGGTGCCGCTCGACATCGCGACGGTGATGGTCGCCTCGATCACCCTCGGCCTGGTGGTCGATGACACGATTCATACACTGGCGCACTACCGGACACTCTCCGCCGAGCTCGGCGAGCGCGCCGCGGTCGCCGACCGGATGGAGAAGACCGCGCCGGCCTACCTGCTGACTGGGGTCATCCTGGCGCTCGGCTTCGGTGTTTGCGCACTCTCCGACTTTGCGCCGACGGCGCGCTTCGGCCTGCTCTCGGCCATCGCCATTCTCATCGCGGTGGCGGCCGATTTCACTCTCGTGCCGGCGCTGTTTGGCCGTCGGCAGCGCTAGGGTGGAAGGCGCCTAGGGCGTCCAGGCCGAGGTGTTGCCGCTCTCGAAGCCGTCGGCGAACAGGCCGTCCATAAGCTCGAGGCGGACCTCGTAGGTGCCGGTGCCGCCAGCGAGCTCGACCTTGTAGCCGGAGTAGAACTCGGTCGGGTCGAGCGTCGACCACTGCAGCACGGAGATCGTCGGACTGGCCGGAAGGATCGGTCGGATGCGCAGCGCGCCGGCGGTCACCACACCGCCCGAGACGATCGGCAGCGTCGGGGTGTTGACCTGAAAGAGCGCCGTGACGCCACCCGCAGCACTCCAGCTGTCGTGCACGGTGAGGCCCAGGGCATCGAGGTCGAGGGTGCGCTGCCAGCTCGTCACCACCCCCGAGCTCGCGTAGGCCGGCGTCAGGTTGGCGACGACATGGAGCGTCCCGCCAGCGTCGTTGACGGTCATCGACGAAGTGCTCTCGTTCTGCGGAATCGTCGCCGCGCCGTTCTTGAAGCGCAGGGTGTTGTGGACGTCGGTCCCCTGCTGGATGCCGCTGTGGGTGAAGATGTTCTCGGTCACCGCCAGCCAGTCGTTGCGGAAGAGGTTGAATGCCCCCTGGTCCTGGTGGGCGTGCGATTCGACGTACGGCCCGGCGACGAACGACAGCCACAGCCCGTCGGTCGTCCAGCTGCGGCGGGCGAAGAGGACCCCCGCGCCGGTGGCATGGTGGAAGAGCGCCGTGGGCTGGGTCTGCGTCGTCCCGGCCGGCAGCAGGTCGTCGCGGAAGTTGAAGCCGCTCATCATCTCGCCGACCGCGATGTGATGCAGCCACCAGCTGGCGCGCCCGGCCGGCGCCGAGGCCGCGCCCAGCATGCCGCGCGCCTCGAGGACGAGGTTGCGGTGGTAGTCGTAGAGCCACGGGTACGACTCGCGCGCGAGGTCACCCACCGGGGCGTAGCGGTCGAGCGTCGGGACGGTGGCGTGAATCCAGTAGTCGATCGTGTCGGCGAGGTGGGGCGATTGCGCGGCGAGATCGACGTGCGTCGGCGTCGAGTCCCGCCACAGGCGGTAGAGCTCGAACAGCCGCATCAGCGCCACGCCGTAGCCGGTCCCCTCGCGGCTGCCGCCGCCGGGGATCCCCTGGAAGTAGGTGACCACGGCCGGCAGCTTGACGTTGGCGAGGAAGTCGATCCAGTTCTGGCGGTCGGCGGCGAAGCCCCAGTACATCGTCGCTTCGAGGAAGCTGTAGTGGTAGTTGTTCCCCGGGTTGTCGACCGACCAGCCCGACCACGGGAACGGATGCCCGCCCCAGCTCGCGCTGTTGTGGTTCCAGACGTTCCACACCGCCTGGTCGGCGTAGGCCTCCCAGCGCGTGCGCTGTTGCGGCGTGAGGAGTGGGTAGCACCAGTCGTAGACCAGGGCGACATCGCGCAGCATCGGCCCGACGTCGAGATAGGAGTCGCCGGCGATCGCCGGCGAGTGGCCGAGGGCGATCTCCGCTTCGGCGGCGGTCACCTGGTCCTCGACCCACTCGATGGCGAGCGCGGAGTACTGCGGTTGGCCGGTGAGCTTGTACATGTAGGCCGCGTCGGTGGCCGAGAAGGCGTAGCCGGGGTTGCCGGCAACCGCCTGGTCGACGAACGTCTTGAAGCGCAGATAGGGCTGCCCGGCCATGTCGACGTAGGCGAGCGACAGGCCGATGTCGGCCGAGAGCGCGCTCGCGAACCCCACCACCACCGCGCCCCAGCCAAGGGCCACCCAGAAGAGTCTCTTCATCATGAGAGTACGCGTAGCTTGGCGCCGAAAAAGGCCATCGGCAGTGCAGCGGGCCACAGCGGGCGCCGCAAGCTTCCCCCAGGTGCGCTCAGGTTGCGGGTTGCGGCCGGCGATAGCGCCCGGCGACGAGCAGCCCGACCGCCGCCACGGCGGCGAAGGCGGCACCGGCGAGGAAGGTGGCGGCGGGTCCGAAGCGGCTCCACAGACCGCCGGCGATGACGCTCGCCAGCAGCACCGCGACGCCGCTCGCGAGATTGAAGATCCCGAAGCCGGTGCCGAGGAGCGTCGCCGGCGTGGTGTCGGCCACGAGCTTGGACAGCAGGCCCTGGGTCACCGCCATGTGCAATCCCCAGAGCGTCGCGCCGGCGAAGACGACCAGCGGCGAGGTCGCACCGGCGAGCACGAGGTCCGCCGCCACGAGCAGTCCCAGTCCGGCGAGCAGCAGGGCGCGCGGGCTGAGGCGGTCGGCGGCGCTGCCGGCGGGATAGGCGCCGATCGAGTAGACGACGTTCATCACCACCATGACGAGCGGAACGTAGGTCAGGCCGAGCCCGACGTCGCGGGCGCGCAGCACGAGGAACGCCTCGCTGAAGCGCGCCAGGGTGAAAACGGCGCCCACCAGGACGACGAGCCAGTAGCGCAGCGGCAGGCTTCGGGCGTCGGCGAAGCGCAGCGGCTTGCGCACCGGAGCGGCGCCGGCCGGGCGCTCCGGCTCGCGGACGTAGAAGAGCAGCAGCGCCACGGCGACGAACGCCGGCGCAACCGCGATCCACAGCACCGTCCGGATGTCGTTGGCGAGCCCGATCATCAGCAGGACGGCGAGCAGCGGCCCGGTGAGGGCGCCCACCGAGTCGAGCGCCTGGCGGAGACCGTAGGCGGCACCGCGCTGGCGCGGCGCCGTCAAGTCGGCGATCAACGCGTCGCGCGGCGCGCCGCGAATCCCCTTGCCGACGCGGTCGACGAAGCGTCCGGCGAAGACCCACGACACCGAGGTCGCCAGCGGGAAGATCGGCTTGGTGAACGCCGCCAACGCATAGCCGAAGACAGTCAGGAACTTGCGCTTGCCGAGGTAGTCGCTGAGTGCGCCGGAGAAGACCTTGGTGATGGCGGCGGTCGCCTCGGCCACACCTTCGATGACGCCGACCGTGACCATCGACGCCCCGAGCGTCGTCACCATGAGAACCGGCAGCAGGCTGTGGATCAGCTCCGACGACACATCCATCAGCAGGGAGCCGAAGCCCAGCGCCCAGATGCCGACCGGCAAGGCCCGCCAACCCGTGGACGGTGCCGCGGGGGAGGGAGGAGTTTCAGGCGGCGCCGCGACCATGGTCGGGGAGCAGTGTAGCGCTAGATGCGGCAGCCCAGCCGCCGCCGGCGCCCGGGTCTACTTCGGCGGCGGGGGCACCGGGATCGGCAGGATGCTCGCGATGCGCCAGGAGTCTCCCGTCTTGGTGAGGACCTGATTGAGGAGGAACTTCGCCGGCTGCGCGGGCTCGTCCTTGGGGCCGATGGAGAAGACCACAGGCACGAAGATCTGCGCGGTATCACCGTGGACGGCGACGACGCGGAAGGAGGCCATGTCCGGCTCCAGATGCCACGTGCCGGCGTAGAGAGTCTCGAACCGCTTCAGGGCGTCGGTGCGCCCCCAGATGGCGTTTCCCTTCGTGATCCACAGGAACGAAGGCGAGTCGAGGAGAAGCTCACCGACAGCGTTGAGATCGTGCGCGTTCTGTGCTGCGACGAAACGCTCGAATGTGCCACGGAGCTCTTCCTCGGGAGTGGCGCCAAAGGCGGGAAGAGTCAAGGCGAGCGCGAGAAGAACAGCGACGCGGATCCTCATCTGAGACCCCCTTTCTCTTTCGGCGCATTCTAACAGGGGGCAGCGAACGCCGCAGGGCCGCGGCTCGATGCCGGACAGCCACGCCGGCGGGTGGTAGCCAGGGACGGGGGCTTGGCGGAGAATAGGGCCCCGTTCACTTCGCGAGGATTTGCCGATGGCCCGCCGAGCCGATGTCGTCCGTCCGTTCCCCCGGTTTGCGCCGTTTGCCCTGTTTGCCCTCTTTTCCGGCGGCGTGCTCGTCGCCGGGTCGGCGGCGGCCGATATCTCCGGCTTCGTCACCGTCGAGGGAAGCGGTATTCCGGGGACGCCGATCGCTGGCGCCTATGTGCACTTCCAGGCCGACCTCGTCACCCCCGGCGCCTTCACCGCCGCCGACGGCAGCTTCACCATCGTCGCCAATCCGGTCGGTCAGGTCTTCCTCGCGGCGTCGATTCCGTACCTGCGCAGCGCGCCGCAGAACTTCATCATCGGCTGGGCGCCGGCGGTCGACGGCGACACCGGTGTCGACATCCGCATGACGCCGATGTCGGCGAACGACGACCCCAACTACGTGCCGGCCGACGTCTCCGAGTGCGGTGCGTGCCACTTCGAGCGCTATTCCCAGTGGTCGACTTCGCACCACGCCTACAGCGCCCAGAACCGCTGGGTGCTCGACCTGTTCTCCGGCACCGGCACGCCGGGGGGCGGCGCCGGCTACGTCTTCAAGAACACCCACGACCCGGGCGAGACCGGCTTCTGCGCCACCTGCCACGCGCCGATGCAGGACATCAAGGACCCGCGCCCGCAGGGGGTGCCGCTCGACGAGGTCACCGAGCAGAACGGCATCCAGGGAATCCTCTGCGTCGCCTGCCATCAGATGGACGCGATCGACACCAGCCACATCAACGCCCTCGGGTTTCGCGGCAAGTCGTCCTATCGTTTCCCACAGGCCGGCCAGGGCGAGACGACGTCGCAGTTCGTCTGGGGACCGATGAACGACGTCACCTTTGGCCTCATGCGGCCGTCCTTCTCGCCGCTGCACGGCAGTTCCGAGCTCTGCGCCGCCTGCCACCAGTACCACAATCCGTTCACCGATGCGCCGGGCCAGAACACGTACGGCGAGTGGCAGGCGTCGCCGTACGGCGCGCCCGGACCGAACCAGCGCACCTGCCCGGACTGCCACATGGCGCGCATTCCCGGAGTGGGCCAGAACTGCGAGTTCGGCGGTCCGGACCGGCAGACCGACGAGCGCCACCTGCACACCTTCGTCGGCTCGACCCAGGAGACTCTGTCGGCGAACATCGCCCTGACCACCTCGGTCGCGGAGCTCGGCGGCGACCATATCCGCGTCACCAGCGCGGTGGACAACTT
>JBGARM010000190.1:0-6078 GCA_044230215.1 Thermoanaerobaculia bacterium
ATCAGCGTCGCCGGGTCGAGGAGGAGCCCGCTCGTCCGGATCGCGGCCTCCAGGCCGGGCACGCCGGCCACCCACGGCTCCACCACGGCGTCCTGGCCGTCGCTGCGGAGCTGCTGCTCGAGATGCACGGTCGACTTCCCCCGCGGGAACACCCAGAGCACCCCCGCCTCGCCCGTGTCGTACCGCGTGTACCGGCCCGTCGCCGTGACGGTGGATCGCCCGTCGTCCGTGTCGGGGGTCTGGAGCACCCCCACCACGGTGCGCGACCGCCCGCGCCCGTCCACGCTCGTGACCGTGCGCAGCGGGCCGCCGCCGGCGAGCGGATTGCCGGCGACGTCGCTCAAGGTCGCGCAGGCGAAGAGCCGGTAGCGGCCGGCCGGCAGTCCGGCCTCGGCGGCGAGCGCGAGCGCGACGACCGCGGTCGTGGCGCTCGCCGCATCGCGCTCGATGCCGGCGAGCGGCAGCAGCTCGTCGTCGCCGGCGACCGCCGAGCAGCCGGAGGTCTGCACGGCGAGGTCGGCGCCGCTGCCGATCAGTCGCCAGTTGGCCGTGTCGAGCACCGAGCTCGCGCCGGTCGTCGCCATGTCGTCGTCGAAGCGCACCAGGATCCGCGTCACCGCGGCGGCGATCCCGGGCACGCCGGGGCCCGACCAGGCGGCGCGCGCCACCGAGTCGAGCGCCACGACGCGCGGCCGCCCGGTGTCGAGCTGGAAGCCGAAGAGGTCGGCATCGCCGGCGTTGCCGGCGGCGTCCGTGGCTCGTACTTCGAAGAGATAGACGCCGTCGGCGCCGCGCGGCGGCGCCGGCGTGTACGGCGAATTGCACGGCACGAACGGCGTCGCGCCCGGGGCCGAGAAGGCGAACACCCGGCACTCGGCCGAATCCGGCGCGCTCCCGGGCAGGATGCTGAAGAAGAGCGCCGGCGTGGCGTCGCCGGTCACCAGCGGGTTCAGCGGCGGTCCGGCGATCTCGACCACCGGCGCCACGGTATCGACGATGAACGCCGCCACCTGCGGCACGCCCTGGTTGCCGGCGTCGTCGATGCCGAAGACTTCGAACTGATGCACGCCGTCGGCGAGCGGCGCCGGCACGGTGAACGGCGAGGTGCAGACGGCGAACGGATCGCCGTCGATCCGGCACTCGGCGTGCGCCGGCGCGAGGCTCGCGCCGAGAGTGAAGCCGAAGGCGGGCGTCGTGTCGGCGGTGGCGACCGGATTGCCCGGGGCGAGGAGGATCGTCGGCGCCAGCCGGTCGACCGTCGTCGAGGTCGTATTCGAACGCACGTGACGCAGGGTGAACGCCGCGGCGTCGAGGGTGGCGGAGTTCGCATAGACGCCGTCCGGTCCCGGGCTCACCTGCAGGGTCGCGACCGCGCCGCCGCCGACCTCGAGGCTCGGCAGGTTCCAGCGCACCACCCCCGAGACCACGGAGGTCGGCGCCGGCACCGCGTTGACGAAGGTCGCCCCCGCCGGCAGCGCGTCGACGAGGGCCAGGCTTTCGACCGGCCGCGAGCCCGTATTGGTGATCGTGATCGTGAAGCCGAGCTGCGGGCCGGAGAGATACTGCGGCGCCGCGACCGTGACCGCGAGGTCGTTTCCCGGCGGCAGCGCCGCGCAGTCGGCGGTGAACAGACTGTTGAGGAAGAGGCGCACGCCGTTGGTCTGCGGGTTGGAGGTGATCGGCAGATCCAGCGTGTAGTCGTGCCCGGCGAGGTAGGTCACCCGGCCGTTGTCGGCGGCGCCGTCGAGTCGCCCGGTGAGCAGGACCACGCGGTCGGTCAGGGCCGCGGTGCTCTCGTTGATCAGCGTCGTCACCCCCGCCTTGTAGGCCGGCGGCAGGCCGTTTGCCTTCATCGCCGCGACCGCGCCGGAGTCGGCCGCGAAGCTGCCGTCGAGCTGGGCCGCCATCGCCCCCGGGAGGCGATTCGCCACGCTGTTCGGCGCCAGACCGTCGGCGCCGAGTCCGCTGCTGGTGAGGTAGAGGCCGCCGGACGCGCCCTCGACGGTCACCGCCGACTGGCACTGCAGGAAGAGCTGCGTGAGGTCGCTGCGGTCGAGCCACTGGCGGACCTCCTGCGTGACCTCGGGGGTGTTGGCCGAGGCGTTCATGTGCATCGAGCTGACGTGGCAGTAGCGCGGCACGCGCGGGGCGGCTCCGTTGAACAGCGCGCCGTCGTCGTCGATCGTCGTCGAGGCGCCGACGATGTCGCTCTCCGTCAGCAGGTCGGGCGAGGCCGCGCTCCACGTGCCGCCGACCGAGTCCGGGATGCGCGCCGCGTTGAGGTCGTTGAAGGCGACCGTCTCGTTGAGGTCCTTCACCACCGCGAGGCGCGGCGCGGAGGTCAGCAGACGCGCGACATCGGCGTTGATGCTGTTGGCCCCCTGCAGCCGGTGCACCGCCGTCTGATCGCCCGCCACCGCCTGGAAAGCCTGGACGACCGGCAACGCCGCGGCGGCATCGGCGCTGGCGACGAGGAACGGGCCGCCGCGGTAGCTGCGCGGCGCGAGCGTGGCGCCGGTGCGGACGTCCTGCAGCGCAGCGGCGAACGGCACCGCGAAGTCGTCGCCGTTCTCCGGCTTCAACGGGTCGATCACCCAGTAGACCGGCACGCCGTTGCGCAGCAGCTGATAGACCAGCCCGTAGGCGGTCAGCATGCCGTTGTTCTGCCCCGAAGTGCCGGTGTCCATCGGGATGATGAGGCTGCCGGTAGAGAAAGTCGTCATCGCCGCCGCCGCCGGCCCCGCAAACGCCAGGCCGACGATCATCGCCACCAACCCCTGCAGCGCGCCGCGACGGCGCCCTTCGCACAACTCCCCCGCTCTGCCCATGTCCCCCGCCCCCCCGGTCCGGACCCGCAGCGTTCAAGACTCTTCCAGCGAATTCGTCGGCGGAGTCTACTGCCTGGCGGCGAAAGTCGGCACGACCTGCCGCAGCCGCCTCGGCGTAGTGAGCGGAAGGGGGACCGTCCCCGCTTCCTCGCCAGCTCTGCGTCAGGGGCTGCCGAGCGCGGCGCGCTCTTCGCGGCTCGCCTGCGCGGCGAGCAGCGGGACGGCCAGGATGGCGAGCTCGCTCACGAACTTCGCCGAGCAGTAGCCGATCGTCCAGCCGAGCTCGCCGGCGCGGATCAGCCAGCCGACGAGAAAGAAGAGGCCGACGGCGAGGACCGGGACGACGAGGACGGCGGCCGGCAGCTGACGCTCCGCCGGGCCGGCGAGAAACCGCCGCTCGATCCGCTGGGCGACCTGTCCGACCACCCAGCCGCCGGCGGCGAACGGCACGAAGAACGGAATGCCGCCGAGGATGAGCGTGAGCCAGCGCGCCATGGCGGTGAAGCCGGGCGTGCTGACGAAGGTGCCGCCGTGCTGGCGCCAGAACCGCCAGTCGGCGGCCGCATCGACGAGGACTCCGCCGAGGGCGACGGCGAGCGGCCAGCGAATCGCGCTGTGCCCCAGGTAGACGAGTGGAGCGCGCACCGCGGCGAGGAGCGGCGCGAGCTCGCGCAGCAGGAAGGCGAAGATCAGGCCGTAGACCGCGACGAGCCAGAAGAGGCCGAAGGCGAGCGTACCCAGGCGGCTGCCCAGCGTCACTTTCGATTCCTCCGCCGGCGGCCGCGCGGCTTCGGGCACGAAGCGCAGCTGCACCCAGGAGACCAGCGAGTAGGCGAGCGCCTCGAGCGCCACCAGCACGACGAGCTCCCACGGCCGCATCTCCCCGCGCGCGAGCGAGCGCGCCGCGAGCACGTTGGCGACCAGCACGCCGCTCCCCTGGCGCACCAGCTCCCAGCGCGAAGCCACCGGATAGCGCGCCCTGAGCGCATCCCAGAACGCGATCGACTCGAGCTTCCGCCGCTTCGACTTCCGCATGCCGCACCCCTCGCGCGAATTCTCTCCCCACCCCAAGACGTCACACCAGCGGAAATGGGGACATTCCCGCCCGCGCGCCGATTCGCGGATAGAGTCTCCCCCAACTTCCCGCAGCTACCCGAGGTGCCCGATGCCGCTTCGACGCCTGCCACGACTCGCCCTGCTCGGCCTTCTCGCCCTTCTCGGATGCGCTGCCGCCGCGGCGCCCGCCTTCGCCCAGAACGCCGTGCCGAACTCGCAGTTCGACGTCGCCACGATCACACCGTGGACCGGCAACATCGCCAACCTCTCCTGGTCGCAGACCGACCCCGACTGCCTGCCGCCCAACGCTTCGGGCTCGCTGCAGCTCGTCCCCGACAGTCCCCAGGGGCCGGTCTCGGCTTTCCTCTGCGTCGCGGCGCCGCCGGCCGGCGGCTGGAACTTCGCCTTCCTCGTGCGCGCCGAGTGCGAGGAGGTGGTGAAGGGGATCGTGCGCTACTACCCCGAGCCCGCCTGCGGCGGCGCGGTGCTCGGCAGCGAAGAGACCGGCGGGACGACCCTCGGCGGCACCTGGGACCAGGCCGAGCTCGCGCCGGCCAATCCGCCCGTCGGCACCCAGTCGATCTGGATCGGCCTCCAGCTCATGGAGTCGATTACCTCGGTCTGCAACGCGCTGTTCGACCAGATCCACTTCGGGCGCGGCCTCCCCGTCCTGCAGAGCGGCTTCGAGACCGGCTCCACCGCCTGCCGCTGGTCGGCCACCGTGCCGTAGGAACAGCTTTATGAGAAAGCGCGTGACGAAGTTGCCCGAGAAAACGCTCGCGGCGATTCCGACCTTCGCTGAAGAGTCCGCCGAGCGCGAGTTCTGGGCGACGCACGACTCGACCGACTATGTCGATTGGTCCAAGGCCCGGCGCGTCACGCTGCCGAACCTCAAGCCGTCGACCGAGACGATCTCGCTGCGGCTACCCGAGGCGCTTCTGGGCGATCTGAAAGTGCTGGCGAATCGGATGGACGTGCCCTATCAGTCGTTGCTCAAGGTCTATCTGGCCGAGCGCGTCCAGGCGGAGCTTCGTCGGGGGCAGGGGCCCGAAGCCCTCGCCGCGATGGTCCGTGAACCCGAGGCGCCCTACGGCAGTGCCCCGCGCGGAACCCATCGGCCGGCTGCCTCGCCGCGCCGCCGGCCAACGACGAAGAAGCCGCGTTAGGTCGAGCCCGCACGGCGACTGGCGGGGCCCTCCCTCAACAGGCCGGATAGTGCTCCCACCAGGCTTCGGCAGCCGGTGTGCTCGATCGGCCATCGCCCATCTGCGGCGCCTCGCCGGGGGTCACCCTTCGCGCGTGAGCTGCCAGATTGCGGCGCGCAAATGCGTCCTTCTCTCCGAAGCACCAACCCCACGGGAGGAGAGATGCACCTCATCAGCGAACGCCGCCGCCGCGCACCGATGGCCGTCATCCACGCGATCCACCCCATCCCGGGAGACCTGGGCGCCGCCCGACTGCCCGACGCCCCCCTCTCCTTCGCAGGAGAGGAGTGGATTTCTCTCGTCGGCGAGGGCAGCGGCTTCGACGACTGCCCGCTCTGTCGCGAGCTCGCGAGCCAACCCGGCGGGGCCCCCGCGTTCGTCGGGATCCGCCGCGAGAGCCTGCCGATGCTCGAGCGCATCGGCTGGCTCGACGACCTCCTCGAGCTCGTCGGCCCGAACGCGACCGTGCGGGTGATGGGTCGCGAGATGGAGGCCGAGCCGATCGAGGAGATCTCGATCGAGACCTTCCTCGCCCGCCTGGGCTACGACTGAGGTCCTGAGTCCGGGCCCGACGGGCTTCGACGCCGGAGCGCACTCACTCTGGCGAGCGCCGCGCGGGCGAGGAGCGCTGCGAGCGCCGCGAGACCCAGGGTCGAGAGCGCCGGCACTTCGGCCGGCTCCCCCTGCTGCTGCTCGCTGACGCAGATCGCCACCGCGCCGTCGCCGGGAATCGGCGAGGGCTCCATCAGGAACGTCGCGCCGCCCGCGGCGACGAAGGTGCCGCCGGCGCCGCCGCCGTCCACCCCTTGGCCGAAGCCGGTGCCGCCGCCACTGTAGCCGCCGCCGCCACCGCCCGATTGCCCGGCTCCGCCCCCGCCGCCGCCGAAGCCGCCGTCGCCGCCCGAATCGGATCCGGCCCCGCCCAGGGCGTCGCCGGGACTCGAGATGCGGTGCCCGCCGAAGCCCGAGAACAGGCCGGCGCCGTCGGC
>JBGARM010000191.1:0-6066 GCA_044230215.1 Thermoanaerobaculia bacterium
CCAGAAGCGGCCGTCGCGCAGCGCCCCGAGGACCGGCGGCAGTCCTTCACCCCCTGACCGCAGGCGAAGGGCGACGCGCTCGTCGGGCGGCAGGGCGAGAGCCGGGCCGGGAACCGGAATCTCGGGCGCCGCCCCGCCGCCGACGAAGGCCGGCGCCGGCAGGATCTCGGCGCCGAGGCGCGCGGCGAGCGGCGCCAGCCGCGCCGCGAGCGTCGCCGGCGAGGCCCACAGCCGGTCGAGCGGCAGCGACCGGCCGGCGAGGTACCGGCGCAGCACGCCGTCGAGCGCCGCCGTGACCAGCCGGCCCGGGCGGACGGCGCGATAGATCGGGTGCCGGGCGCAGCGTTCGACCGGCTCGCGGCGACCGAGCAGGAGGCCCGCCTGCGGTCCGCCGAGGAGCTTGTCGCCGCTGCCGATGACGAGGTCGCAGCCGGCGGCGAGGAGCTCGGCCATGCTCGGATGCCCGGCGAGGGTCGGCGCGGCCTCCGGCAGCCGGTCCGGCCGCAGCAGACCCGCCCCCTCGTCGGCGACCAGCAGGAGGCCGTGGCGGTGCGCGAGATCGGCGAGCGCCGGCGCCTCCACGGCGGCGACGAAGCCCGAGAGGCGGAAGTTGCTGGCGTGCACTTTGAGCAACAGCGCCGTCGCCGGGCCGATGGCTCTCTCGTAGTCGGCGAGACGCGTGCGATTGGTGGTGCCGACCTCGACGATCCGCGCCCCGGCGGCGGCGAGGATCTCCGGGATGCGGAACGAGCCGCCGATCTCGACCAGCTCGCCGCGCGAGACGATGACCTCGCGCCCGCTGGCGAGCGCAGCGAGCGCCAGCAGCAGCGCCGCCGCGCTGTTGTTCGTCACCCGCGCCGCCTCGGCGCCGGTGAGCTCGCCGAGCAGCCCCGCGAGGCGCCCGGCGCGATCTCCCCGGCGGCCCGTTGCGAGGTCGAGCTCGAGATCGCAGGCGGCGGTGGAGAGAGCGGCGAGCCCTTGCGCCACCTCGGCCGGCAAGGGCGCCCGGCCGAGGTTCGTATGCAGGAAGATGCCGGTGGCGTTGAGCACCCGGGAGAGCGGCGCACCCAGGCGACTCTCCAGGCGTTGGCTGAGCGTTTCCGGGAGCCGGTCGAGCCGGTGGGCGAGCTCGGCCTCGTTCAGGCTTCCCGCGGCGAGCTCGCGGCGGAGCGTCTCGAGCTCGGCGCGCACTTGGGTGGCCAGCCGCCCCGTTCCGTATAATGTTTGGAGCGACACGAGCCGAGGATCCGCCAGGACGCGATCGACCGCAGGAAGCTGCCGGCGGCGATCGGAATCCACGGAGGGCATCGGTCGTTCCGCCGATTCTAGGAGATCCGGCCCGTGAATCCCAGAAAGCCCAGTTCCGCCCCGGTCGACACCGCGAAGGGCGGTGCCCGGAGAGATCGGCCTGGCGCGGCGCCGGTTCCGGCTCGTCCTTCGGTGGTCCAGCAGCTCGATCTCCTGGCCGACGGCATCGAGAAGTTCAAGATCGAGTTCGAGCGCTTCCTCGCCGGCGCGACCGTCATCCCGCCGGACGAGGGCAAGGCGAAGCTGGTGCGCGAGCTGCGCGAGCTCCGCAACGCCAACCTGCGAGCCTCCGCCGACCAGTTCCGGCTGGCCTCGCTGGAGGCCCGGTTCAACAGCTACTCCGAGCTCTTCAACCGCCGCCTGCGCGACCGCGAGGAGGGCCGCGGCGCGCGGCCCGTCCGCGCCGCAGCGGCAGCCCCCGAGCGGCGTTTCGACGCCCTGTCGGGCGTCGTGGTCACCGACCGCCTCGAAGCCGAGGCCGTCGACGCGCTCTACCAGACGCTGACCCGGCGGATGCAGGAACCGGCCGCGGCCGGTGCCGCGCCGGCGATGGGGCTCGACACCTTCCGCGGCTACCTGTCGCAGCCGATCGAGGCGATCCGGCTCAAGACCGGTTGCGAGGCGGGGCAGTTCCGCATCGCCACCGAGGACGGCAAGCTCAAGCTCAAGGCGAAGCCGGTCAGCCAGTAGACGAAGCCATGCACGCACTCCCTCGCCACCGAAAGGACTCGCCCTTGCGCAAGCTCACTCCACCCGTCGTCGCGCTGCTCGCCGGCGCCGCGCTCTCCGCGGCGCTCGCCTACGCCACCGCGGCGCCCAAGAACCTCGACCGCGCCATCGACGCGCAGCGGGCGCTCCTCGCCGAGCGGCCGGCGGATGCCCGACTGGAGAACGATCTCGGCAGTCTCCTCGCCCTGAACGACGATTTCGCGGGTGCCGAGCAGGCCTACCGGCGGGCGATCGAGATCGACGGCGAGAACGCCTCGGCGCACTACAACCTCGGTCTGCTGCTGCAGAAACAGGGCGAGCGGCGCTCGGCGCTCAAGGAGTTCAAGCGCACCATCGAGCTCGAACCGCGGCACGCCTGGGCGCACTATCAGGTGGGCACGATCTACGACGCCCAGGGGCACGACTCGGCGGCGCGCAAGGCCTACGCCAAGGCCCTCGCGCTCGATCCGGCGCTGGGCAACCCGGAGGTCAACCCGCACCTGATCGACAACGACCTCGCCACCTCGGCGATGCTCTACTCCTACCATCACTATCGCGAAGAGCTCCTGCCCGAGAAGGAGTTCGAGGAGCCGGCGCGCATTGCCCGGGTGCTCATCGACCGGCCGGTGAGCGAGGCCGACGCCGTCGCCG
Organism: Thermoanaerobaculia bacterium; assembly: GCA_044230215.1. GTDB lineage: Bacteria > Acidobacteriota > Thermoanaerobaculia > Multivoradales > JAGPDF01 > JAGPDF01. The sequence continues at coordinate 2,668 of JBGARM010000191.1, forward strand.
CCGCAGCCGCAGCCCAGGCGCCCGGCGCCGAGGGCGGCTTCGTGCGCGGCAGCGGCTCGCCGGAGGGCGCCGGCGGGGAGGAATCCGCCGCTTCTGGCGACCCGACGACCGGCGAGCCGGAAGACGGCAACTCCCCTGATTCGCGGGTCCTGACCAGCAAGGATCTCGATCCGACGCGGACCAGCGGCCAGATCGTCGGCGGCGGCGCGCCGGCGCGATTCGGCGGCGGCGGCAAGCCCGTCGGCGGCCCGATCACCTCCGGCAACCGCGGCCGCACCCGCGACACGCAACCGCCACTCCGCCCGACCCTGCGGACGCCGTCGAGCGCTGCGACTCCGCCGCCGCCGCTCGCGCCGCCGACGACCTTCCTGCCGACCAGCGACAGCACCGGCATGATGGAGACCCACCTGGTCGAGATCGACGAATGGAGCTGAGCCGCCCGGACACTGCGCGCGCCACCGCCGCCGCACTCTGCCTGCTTCTCGCGCTCGGCGCCGGCCCGCGACCGGCTGCCGCCGCCGACGGCCCCGCCGACGCCGACCTCGCTCACGCCCGCGAGCTGCTGGCCAGGATCGCCCTCGTCGACGGCCACAACGACCTGCCGTGGACGATTCGCGAGGACGGCGCGAGCGATCTGGCGAGCTACGACCTCGTCGGGCGCCGCGCGAAGGGCGACACCGATCTGCCGCGCCTGCGCGAAGGCCTGGTCCGCGGTCAGTTCTGGAGCGTCTGGATCCCCTCCGGCCTCGACCAGCCGGCGCGCACCCAGCTCGAGCAGATCGAACTGACCCGCCGGATGATCGCCATGCACTCCGATACCCTTCTTCTCGCCACCCGCGCCGCCGACGTCGAACGCGCGCGGAGCGCGGGGAAGATCGCCTCGTTCCTCGGCATGGAGAACGGTCAGGCGCTCGAAAACAGCCTCGGCGCGCTGCGCGCCTTCTACGATCTCGGCGTGCGCTACATGACGCTGACGCACGGGCGCAACAACGACTGGGCCGACTCGGCGACCGACGCGCCGGCGCACGGCGGGCTGACGCCGTTCGGACGCGAGGTGGTGCGCGAGATGAACCGTCTCGGCATGCTGGTCGATCTCTCGCACGTCTCGCCCGAGGTCATGCGCCAGGCGCTCGACGTCACGCAGGCGCCGGTCGTCTTTTCGCACTCGAGCTCGCGGGCGCTGGTCGATCATCCGCGCAACGTCCCCGACGACGTCCTCGCCCGCATGGCGAAGAACGGCGGCGTGGTGATGGTCACCTTCATCCCGTCGTTCGTCTCGGCGGAGACCGCTGCCTGGGGCAAGGGGCTGGAGTCGCTCATCTTCACCACCAAGACCACCGCCGACATGGCGGCGATGGAGGCCGACTACGCCAAGACCCACGGCCCGGCGCCGGCCGCGACCCTGGCGCAGGTCGCCGACCACATCGAGCACGTCGCCAAAGTCGCCGGCCACGACCACGTCGGCATCGGTAGCGACTTCTGGGGCGGCACGCCGATGCCCGACGGCCTCGAGGACGTGAGCCGCTTCCCCTACCTCTTCGCCGAGCTCGTCCGCCGCGACTGGAGCGACGACGACCTCACCAAGTTGGCCGGCGGCAACATCGTCCGCACCCTCGCCGCAGCCGAAGAAGTGGCCGCGCGGCTGCAGAAAGAGCGCCCCGCCTCGACCGCAACGATCGAAGCCCTCGACGGCAAGAAGTAGCCCGCCCGCGCGGCGCGCCGCGGAGCGACCTCGCGTCTTCCCGCGCCTACACGTTGAAGCGGAAGTTGATGACATCGCCGTCGAGGACGACGTACTCCTTGCCTTCGAGGCGCAGCAGGCCCTTGTCGCGGCAGTGGGCCAGGGTCTTGTGTTCGAGCAGCGCCTGGCAGGCGACGACCTCGGCGCGGATGAAGCCGCGCTCGATATCGGAGTGGATGGTGCCGGCGGCCTCCTTGGCGTGGGTGCCGCGGCGGATCGTCCAGGCGCGCACCTCGTCCTCGCCGACGGTGAAGAAGGCGATCCGCCCGAGGAGCTCGAAGCTGGCGCGCAGCACGCGGTCGAGCGATGGCTCGGCGAGACCGAGATCGCCGAGGAACTCCTTCTGCTCCTCGGCGGATAGACGCGAGATCTCTTCCTCGATCGGCGCCGAGACGACGATCGCCGGATGCTTCGCGGTGTCGAGCCCGTAGTCCTTCGCCGTGGCGGTCGCCACCTCGCCCTCGCCGACGTTGAGCACCACCAGCATCGGTTTCGCCGTCAGCAGCTGGTAGCCGCGCAGCAGGCGCTCGTCGTCGGGCTCGAGGGTGAGCGAGCGCACCGGACGCTCCGACTCGAGCGCCGGCAGGATGATCTCTTTGAGGAGCTTCTTCTCGCGTTCCTCCTCGGGAGAGGTGCCGCGTTTGGCGGCTTTCTCGAGGCGGTCCAGCCGGCGCTCGATCAGCGTGTGATCGGACAGAATGAGCTCGAGGTCGATGGTGTGCACGTCGCGCAGCGGATCGACGCTGCCGTCGGGGTGGGCGATCTCCGCATCTTCGAAGGCGCGGACGACATGCAGCAGCGCGTCCACCGTCTTCAGCTTCGCCAGATCGAGGCTCTCCGCCCCCTCCCCCTTCGTGATGCCGGGAATGTCGACGTACTCGACCGTCGCCGGCGTGTACTTCTTCGGGTGGAAGAGGTCGCGCAGCGCCGCGAGCCGTGGGTCGGGCACCTTCGCCACCCCCAGGTGGGTGGCCTCCGAAGCGAGGAACTTCCCCGTCGCCTCGTGCGAGGCGGTCAGGGTGTTGAAAAGGGTCGTCTTGCCGGCTTTCTGGAGACCGAGGATTCCGAGCTGCATGGCGTCAGAATACCAGCCGCAGGCTCACGACCGCAGCAGCCGGAGCCCGCCCACGAGCAGCGACGGCGCGCCGAACATGCCGTCGCCGGGGACGAAGAAGAGATCGCGCCCGCGGGCGCGGATCCCGGCCAGCAGGCTCCTCACATCGCCGTACAGGCGGACCGGACCGAGCGGCGCGACGGCGCGCCCGCCCGCGAGGTGGAGCCCCGAGACCGCGACTTCGAAGGCGAGGCTCGCCGGATCGATCCGCACCGGGCCCTCGGCGTCGAGCAGATAGGCACCGGCGCCGCCCGCTGCGACGAGATCGACGACGGCGGTCGCGCTCGGCGCGACGAACAGATGGGTCGGCGCCCGGCGCGGCAGATCGCGCCAGCCCGCCCGGCGGGCGCAGCCGGGCACCGCGCTGCCCCCGGCCTCCCACCAGGCGAGTAGCGGCCGCGCGAAGCGGCCCTCCTCGACGAGCACGGTTCGTCCCGACGGCAGCCCTTCGCCGTCGACCGGCGCCAGCAGGACGCCGCCGGCAAGCCGCCCGTCGTCGATCAGCGTCAACTCGGGGGCGAGCGGCCCCAGGGCGGCGATCCGG
>JBGARM010000192.1:0-6061 GCA_044230215.1 Thermoanaerobaculia bacterium
GTGTGTTGTGGCGCGCTCCGAGTGTGGTTTTTTTGTGTGTGGTTTTGTGTTTGTGTATGGTGATTTTGATGTGTACCGCCGCGAGATCGCGGCCCTCGTGTGCGTGACGGGCTTCCCGATCCTCGCCGAGGCGACCAGCCAGGCGTCGAGCTGGCCGCCGGCCGTATCGGAAGCCTCACGGGCGTCCGGAGCATCGATCACGTGCAGGGCGGCCCGCCGGCCACCGAGTGCACGGTCGAATCCGGCGGCGAGAGGCAGCGGATAGGCGAGCGAACCCTGCTGGACGAAAACCTCGCGATGCGCGACTCCGAGATACGCGGGTTCGAGGCGATAGGACAGCGGATCCTGCTGTGGCGCGTCGCCCGAGAGGACGACGATCTGCACCGGACGGCCCGAGAGCAGAAGCGCGGACAAAGAGGCGAGGGCGCTGACGAGCGATTCGGTGCCGGAGAACAGAACCAGCACCGGCGGCACCAGGAGAAGCTCCTCGCGCGTCAGACCTCGCCAGTCCAGGCGCTCGAGCCAGGCGTCGTGGCGCTCCGGCGCGAAAGCCTCCGCAGCCTCGAGACGGACGACGCGCACCGCGCGCGCCAGCTCGACGACCTCGCGCGTCGCCTCGTCGAAGGCGGCCGCGGCCATGGCGCAGAGATCGCGCGCGTCGCCCGCCACCCGGGCCGGCGCGCCCAGATCGGTCAGATCTTCCCCGTGGGCGACGATCCACAGCGGTTCGGCCGCCGTTTCGAAGCCTTTGAGGCCATCGCGCGCCGCCTCCAGCCGTCGCCTTCGGGCCTCGGGAAAAGGCGTGCCAGCGCGCCGGCGCCCGACGACGTGGGCGAGCTCGGCAGTGTCGACGAAGCGCGTTCCGAGCGCTCCCATGAGCTCGCCGCGGGCGCGTTCGGCGGCGCCCTCGGGACGCCGGGCGTGGTCGGCGGCGAGCAGCGCCTCGGCGGTCGCCGCCAGCTCGCCCACCTCGGCGGCGAACGTCTCGCGGGCGATCTTCAGGCGACGCCGGGCAGCGAGGGAGGCGAGGGCCAGGGGCGCCCGGCGGGTGAAATCGAGCAGCGTCCGGTTCGCCGGCAGCGTGAGCTGGCCTTCGGCGAGCTGCGTTCGCTCGGCGAGCGCCAACGGCCGCAGCCAGCTCTCGCCAGCCGCTGCCAGGTCAACGAGCAGCGGCCAGCCATTGCGCAGCGGCATACCGCGATACGGCGCGAGCGCGGCTGGCAGCACGCCCGCGAGCGGCGCGAACTGCGCCGCCGGATCGCCGAAGTGAAAGCGCCGCAGCTCGTCGAGCGTCGGGAGGGTGGCAGGGGTCGCCGGGGTCGTCATGGTCGCCACCTTCAGATTGCGAAGCGGTCGAGCTCGCGCTCGATCGCCGCGACCTTCTGCTCGCGGCTCATGTCCAGACCGCGCGCCGTGTACTGGTCGTAGCGCGGTGCGTCGGGGTTGCGGTAGAGCAGACCGATGGCAAGACGCTCGCCGCCCGAGGCCAGGGCGCGCGCCGCGGCGAGATCGGCGGGATCGTGCACCTGGCGGTTCTTGTACATGCGCTCGACCACCGGGTCGACCGGCACGCCGCCGGCATGAGTCAGCAGCAGAATGCGATCAGGGTCGTTGCGCAACGACTCGAAGATCTTCGGGGTATAGGTCGGGCAGCGCTGCAGGATGTGCACGAAGCTCGTGCCGATGTGGCGCGAGGCGGCGGTGAGCGTCGCCTGGAGATGCGCCGGATTCCAGTCGACCGTGCGGGCGACGAAGGAGACGTTGGGAAACCCGAGTGTCGTCGCGGCGACATCGAGCGGCGGCAGAAAGGCGCCGTCCGGGTGGGTGTTGGTCGAAAGGCCTATCGGTGTCGTCGGCGAAGTCTGCTTCTTCGTCAACCCGTAGACGCTGTTGTCGAAGATCATCACCGTCAGATCCATGTTGTAGCGCGCCGCATGCAGCCAATGGCCGGCGCCGATCGAGCAACAGTCGCCGTCGCCCGTCGCCACCCAGACCTTGAGGTCGGGACGACGCGACTTGACGCCGCAGGCGACCGGCAGTGCGCGGCCGTGCAGCCCGTGAAATCCGTAGGCGTGCATGTAGTGCGGAAAGCGCGACGAGCAGCCGATGCCGGAGACGATGGCGAGCTTCTCGGGCGGCACCTGTTCGTCGCGGCAGATCTTCTGCACCGCCGAGAGCATGGCGAAGTCGCCGCAGGAGGGGCACCAGCGGGCGACTCCTCCGTCGTAGTTCTCCAGCGTGAAGTAGCGCTCGGGAACGTCCAGCGCCCAGTCCGCAGGTTGTCCGATCATCAGGCTGCTCCTCTCGTCCGGCTCTGGTCTCCGCCCGGCAGCCGGCGGCGCACCGCGACGGCGATCTCGCCCGGCCCGTAGGGCTGGCCGCGCACCGTCGACCAGCAGTCGACATCGACCAGCGTGCGCTCGCGCAGGATCTGGGCGAGCTGCGCGCGGCGGCGCTCGAACTCGACGCCCGGCGCGGCCGGCTCGTCGCTGTAGTTGATCTCCACCGTCATCACCCGGCGGAAGCGCTGGAAGATCGCAGCCAGGCCGGGCTCGAGCGGCGACAGGAAGCGCAGGTGCAGCGAGGCGACCGATTGCCCCTCCGCCCGCAACTGGTCGACCGCCTCCTCGATCGCGCCGAGCGTCGAGCCCCAGCCGACGACCAGCAGCTCGCCCTCGTCGGCGCCGTGCGGCACCGGGGCTTTAAGCGTGCTCGCCAGGGCGGCGAGCTTGCGGCTGCGCATATCGCAGCCCTCCTGGTTCGAAACCGGGTCGTAGGCGACCTTGCCGTGGCGGGTATGGGCGAGCCCGGTGACGACGTACTCGCCGCCGCGCTGACCCGGGATCGGCCGCGCCGAGAGACCGGTCTGAGGATCCCAGTCGTACGGCGCCAACCCTTCGGGCCAGGCCGACTGGTCGGGATCCGGCGCCAGCCAGTCGGCTTCGATCTTGGGCCGGGGAATGGGCGCGACGCCGGTCGCCAGGTTCGAGTCGGTCAGGAGGATCACCGGGGTGCGGAACTCCTCGGCGAGCTTGCGCGCCAGGATCACGAAGTGGAAGCACTCCTCGATGGTCGCCGGCGCCAGCACGATCTTCGGCGTGTCGCCCGGCTGACCGTAGAGGGCGGCGAGCAGATCGCCCTGTTCGACCTTCGTGGGCAGCCCGGTCGACGGCCCGCCGCGCTGCACATTGATGACCACCAGCGGGATCTCGGCCATCACGGCGTAGCCCAGGAACTCGGTCTTCAACGCCAGTCCCGGACCGGAGGTGATCGTGCAGGCGGTCTTGCCGGCGTAGGAAGCGCCGATCGCGAAGCCGATGGCGGCGATCTCGTCCTCCGCCTGGTGCATATAGCCGCCGACCAGAGGGAAGGCGCGCGCCAGGTAGTGCGAAACCGAGGTCGCCGGCGTGATCGGGTACATCGCGACCATCTCCATGCCAGCGGCGAGGACACCCAGACCCAACGCCTGGTTGCCGTTCAACACCAGCACCGGCTCCTGCGAGGGCCGCGGCGGCACCCGCCAGGCGACCGGCACGTGGGCGGCCGCGAACGCCGCACCGCGCCGCAACAGTTCCTGATTGAGACGCACGACGTCGGCGCCCTTGCGGCCCAGGACGGCCTCCACCTCTTCGAGCGCCTTCTCCAGGCCGAGGCCGAAGATCTCCGCCAACATCCCGACGACGAACATGTTCTTGCCGACTCGGGCGTCGGGAATGACCTCGAGGCAGGCGGCCTCCATCGCGACCTCGATGACCTCGAGGCCCTGAGCGCGGAACTCGGCGACCGCCCTGCCGTACTGCTGGCGGATCTCCTCCTGGGAGTCCTCCGCCCACTTGCTCTCGAGCAGCACGACGGTGCCGGGGCGGAAAGCGGCGTTGGCGATCCGTCCGTACAGCACCTGCTCGTTGAAGGCGACCACGAGGTCGGCGCTCTCGCCGCAGTTGGTGATCTCGTGGCTGCCGAAGCGCACCCGGATCCCCGAGGCTCCGGCGCGCGAGCGCGCCGGCGGTTTGATCTCGGCCGGGATGATCTCGACGGTCCAGACGCCGTTGCCGAGCTTGGCGCAGACGGTGCCGAAGGTCTGTCCGGCCTTCTGGGCGCCCTCACCGGAGTCGGAGACGATCTCGACGATGCGCTCCCGTACCTCTGTGCGTGACGGAGCGCCGGCGGTGGGTGGTGCGGCTTCTCGGGTCGTGGGCATCGGTTGTCCTCGTTCTCGGGCCGGCTCGGGGCTAGGAGCTGCGGCCGCCCAGATCGGTGTAGAAGGCTTCGCCGAAGAGACGCTCCTCTTCGGCTTCGTGACGACGCAGGGACTCGGCTAAGCGGTGGACTCCCGCGGCGATCTCACCCACCGGACCGGCGAGCGCCGCGGCGGTCGCCGCCCGCAACTCGGCGAGCCGCGCGAGCATCTCGCGATGCTCGTCGAACAGGTGCTGCAGGTTCGGCAGGCGGTGCGACGCGCCCTCGCTGACGACGGCGTGCAGACCTTGCCCGCCCTCCTCGCCCGCGAAGTGGTGGACGAGCAGGGTCTCGAGGTCTCCCAGGAGCTTCTCGACCCTGTGCAGATCGTGGGTGTGGACCAGCGACAGCAGCAGTTCCCCGAGCTGACGGTGCTCGTCGTCGATGCGGCGACGCGCCGCCTGCCGGTGGGACGGAGCCGTTTTCGCCTCTCGGGCGGAAGTCTGAGGTGCGGAAGGACGTGCCATCGACGGACCCTCCTGGTCAGGTCCCGGCCGCGCGAAATCGCTGCCGGAGACAGGAGAACCGCGAAGCTCCGCAAAGGTGCGGCCCGTGATTCCCCGCAGTCATCCTCGAAGATGCGGGGAAAGCCGACAACACTCGTAAGGGTCGCAGCCGCCCCACCCGACGGGGCGGCAGGGGCCGCCGTCTACAGCGCCGCGGCTACGGGGCGGGGGACGCGGGCGCCGACGCGGCGGCCGGAGAGGGCGCCGGAGCCGTCTTGCCGCGCAGGATCGCAGTCGCGAAGCGCTCCGCTCCGAACCACTTCGCGGCCGTCGCGCGCAGCTCGTCGAGGCCCGTGGCCTGGGCGATCGCCAGTCGATTGGCGGTCGCGTCGAGGCCGGTGCCGAACAGGATGCCGCGCGCCAGCTCGTCGCGCAACGCCGCGTTGGTCTGCAGGTCGACCTTGGTCGAGCCGGCGAACGACGACTTGGCGGTCGCGAGCTCCTTGGCGCCGAAGCCGTCGGTCGCCAGCTTGCGCAGCTCGGCGAGCAGCGCCTCCTCGGCCTGGTTCTCCTTCGACGCTTCGGTCGCGAGATAGGCGAACGCCAGCCCGCCCTCGCGCCGCGGCTGATAGCCGGCGAAGACCGTGTAGGCGAGCGAGCGCCGGCCGCGCAGCTCGGCGAACAGCGTGCCGGCGAGGCCCGAGGTGACGTTCTGCAACAGCTCGAGGCGCGCCGCCTCGGGGTCGGTGGGCTTCGGTCCGGCGAATGCCATGACGATCGCCGACTGTTTGCGGTCGCGGAACTCCACCGTTTCGGTGCGCGTCGGAGGGTTTGCCGGCGCGCGCAGCTCGCGGCGTGACGCTCCCCGCCGTGGCAGGCTCGCGAACGCCTTCTCGACCAGGTCGCGAGCCGTCGCCGCGGCGACGTCGCCGACGACGACGATCGTCGCGTCCTCCGCCGCGAGATTCGCCTGCCACCAGGCGGCGAGATCGGCGGCGGCGAGCGCCGCGACCGAGTCTTCGGTGCCTGCTGCCGGCAGGCCGTAGGGGTGGGTCGGCCAGAGCGCCGCGAGCGCCAGTGCCTGCGGGCGCTGAAACGAAGAGTCGAAGTTGCGCCGGATCGCCGCCAGCTGCAACGCCTGCTCCTCCTTCACCCCGTCCGCCGGGAAGGTCGGATGCAGCACCACCTCGGCGAACAGATCGAGCGCCGGCCGCAGGTTCGCTGCGATCACTTCCATTTCGCAGCCGATCGAATCGGCGGTCACCGCCGAGCCGAGCTCGGTGCCGAGGAACTCGAACGCGCGGTCGATCTCCTCGCCGGAGAGCTTGCCGGCGCCGCGCCGGAGCGCCGAGACCGTGAGCTGGGTGATGCCGGCG
>JBGARM010000193.1:0-6014 GCA_044230215.1 Thermoanaerobaculia bacterium
CGACGCCGTCTCCGCGGAGGACTCGATGACCTCTCGACGCCTCGTGCTGTTGTCCCTTGCCGGTCTTTTGGCGGCGCTCACCTCCACCGGCCCGATGCATGGGCTCGACTGGACCGTCGACATCACCACCGACGAGAACGACGCCGTCTGCGCCGTCGGCGACTGCTCGCTGCGCGAGGCGATCGCCGCCGCCGGCGACGGCGACACGATCCTCTTCGCCCTGCCGGGAATCTCGCCCTGGACGATCACGCTCACCGGCGCTCTCGGGCAGCTTTCGGTCGCGAACGACATCACGATCACCGGTCCCGGGGCGGCGCAGCTTGCGATCTCGGGCGGCAATCTCGTGCGGGTGATCACTGTGCAGGCAGGTGCGTCCGTAACGATCTCCGGCCTCACGCTGCGCAACGGCGAGGCGAAATCGAGCGGCGACAAGCACGGCGGCTGCCTCAAGGTGCTCGGCACGGCGAACGTCAGCGCCAGCCGCTTCGAGAGCTGCCAGGCGTGGAACGGCGGCCTCACCTCGAACACGGAGGGTGGCGATGGCGGAGCCGTCTACGTCGCCGCGGGTGCGGTCTTCTCCGGCAATCTCCTGCTGTTCACCGGCGATGTCGCCGGTTGGGGCGGAGGGATCTCCGGCTTGCCACCGCCGGTCTTCGCCGGCGGTCGGGGCGGAGCGCTCGCCAACGCCGGGACGGCGACCCTGCAGCAATCCTCGGTGAGCAACTGCGCAGCGGGGGCGGGTGGCGGACCGACCGGGCCAGGGGGTGACGGTGGCGGCATCGCCAATCTCGCCGGCGGGGCGTTGCGCCTCGACGCCAGCACCCTCTCCGGCAACCGCAGTGGCGACGGCGCGACCTTCATGGGCAGCTCCGGCGCCGACGGCCGCGGCGGCGGCCTCTTCTGTGTCGGCGACTGCACCCTCAACAACGTCACACTCTCGGGCAACGAGGTCGGCACGTCGGCCGTCGGACTCACCGCCCAGGGCGGGGGACTCTTCGTCGCCGGCGGCACGAGCCGCCTGCGCAACGTCACCGTCGCCGGCAACATCGCCAACAGCACCGGCGGCGGCATCGCGCGCAGCGCCGGCACGATCCGGCCGCGCAACTCGCTGTTCGCCGGCAACACGGGTGGAGCGAGTCCCGACTGCGCGAGCGCAACGGCGGGCGTCGTCACCGAGGGCTACAACCTGATCCGGGTCAACAACGGCTGCGCGAGCTCCTTCTCGGGAACCGACCAGGAGGGAACGAGCGCCGCGCCGCTCGAGCCGCTGCTCGCGGCTCTGGCGGCGAACGGCGGGCCGACCGACACCCGCGCCCTCGGCGCGGGGAGCCCGGCGATCGATCGCGGAGATTTGCTGGGCTGCGCGCGCTGGAACCCGGTGCTGGCGCAAGACGAGCCGCTGACCGTCGATCAGCGCGGCGAGCCGCGCCCGGTCGACGGCGATGGCGATGCGACCGCCACTTGCGATGTCGGTGCCTTCGAGGCGCCGGCAGCGCCGCCGATCCAGCACCTTCTCACCGTGACCGTAGCAGGCGCCGGCAGCGGTGATGTCACCAGCGTCCCGGCGGGGATCGCCTGTCCGGGCGACTGCACCGAGTCGTGGGTCCTGACCCAGGTCGTCCAACTCAGCGCCACGCCCGCTCCCGGCTCGTATTTCAGCGGCTGGAGCGGTGCCTGCTCGGGTACCGGCGCCTACAGCTTCACCATGGCGACCGACCGGGCGGTGACGGCGAACTTCGGGCTCTTGCGGACGCTCGACGCCGCCATCGCCGGGCCGGGGAGCGGCAGCGTCGCCAGTGTGCCGGCGGGCATTTCCTGTCCCGGCGACTGCACCGAGGAGTATGCCGACGGCACCCCCGTGGCACTCGCGGCGACGCCTTCGCCGGGCTCGTTCTTCGTCGGCTGGAGCGGCGACTGTACCGGCGGCGCGGGCTGCAATGTCACGCTGTCGGCGAACCGCTCGGTCACCGCGACGTTCGGATTGCTGCGTACACTCGCCGTGACTCTCGCCAGCGTCGAAGGTGGGACCGGCAGCGTCGCGAGCGTGCCGGCGGGCATCGCCTGTCCGGGCGACTGCTCGGAGGCCTACGCGAACGGAACCCCCGTGGCGCTCACCGCCACGCCGGCGCCGGGCTCGATCTTCCTCGGCTGGTCGGGGGACTGCTCCGGCGCGGGCACCTGCCAGCCGACGCTCGATGCCGACCGGGCCGTCATCGCCTCGTTTCTCAGTCTGACGGTCTTCGTCGACGGTTTCGGAACCGGCGATCCCTGTGTCTGGTCGGACGTCGTCGGCGGCGCGACCTGTCCGCCTTGACGGTCGGAGCTACGGCGCGATCGCCGGCCAGGTAGCCGGGTCGGCGAGCAGCAGTTGCGGGTCGATCTTGGCGCCGCGCCAGCGCGCTCCGAAATGCAGGTGCGGACCGGTGACACGACCGGTGGCGCCCACCTTGCCGATCGGTTGCCCGCGCTTCACGGCCTCGCCTGGCTTGACCAGGATTGCGGACAGATGGAAGCTCATCGTGATCAGTCCGTCGCCGTGGTCGAGGTAGACCGCGTTGCCGGCGAAGTACTGACCGGCGGCGAGCGCCACGATGCCGTCGGCGGCGGCGAAGACGACCGTGCCCGGCGCCGCCTTGAAGTCGGTGCCGCCGTGCGGGCTGCGGGCTTCGCCGTTGAAGATCCGGCGCGAGCCGAAGCGGCCGCCTTCGGGCAGGACGGCGAGCGGCGCGCCGAGCGGCAGGGTGAACTGGCGCGGAGTCGCGCGGGCGAAGACGGCCGCCGTCTCGCGTTGCTCACGCTCGATCCGCGCCAGCTCCGCGGCGGGCGGCGAGACGTACTTCTCCTCGACGCCGGTGAGCGATTCGGTGGGGTAGGGGTAGCTCGCGACCGCGAGCGTCCGGCGCTCGACCCCTGCCGCTGTCCGCCGCTCGACTTCGATCTTGCCGGTGGCCAACAGATCGACGGGGAAGTAGCAGACGCCTGCGAGGGGTGCGAAGCGTCGCTCGCCTATCCGGCAGTCGACGATGCCGTCGCCAGGCCAGCGGACGATCGCTCCCGGGCGAACCGACTGGGGAGCGGTGGCTGGGGCTCCCGGACGAGAAAAAGCGATGAACAGCAACACGGCCAGGGTGGTGGTGCAGTGTCGTCGCATCGCCGCTAGAGTCTAGCTCGGCGGGGGGCCGGAGTTGGCTGGGCGACTCACCCGTAAATAGGTTAATATGGATTCCCATATGAAGACGACGATTGAATTGCCCGAGGATCTCTTCGTCGCCGCCAAGAAAGAGGCCGCCGAGAGGCGCGTCACCTTGAAAGTGCTGGTAGAGAGTGGATTGCGCCGGGAGCTCGCGGCGGGCCGCCCTGGAAGCCCGGGTGCAGCAAAGCGTCATCGCATCCGCTGGGTCACCGTCCCTGGTGGCGTGCCTCCTGGCGTCGATGTCGCCGACCGCGGCTCGATGTACGAACAGATCGCGATCGAGCGCCGCGCGAAGTGATTGCGATCGACACCAATCTGCTCGTCTACGCCCATCGCGCAGGCCTCGCCGAGCACCGGGCCGCGCGCCGGGCGATCGAGGAGGCCGCCAATCGCAGCGAGGGCTGGGGCATACCGCTGCCCTGTCTTGCCGAGTTCTGGTCGATCGTCACGCATCCTGCCGCCGCGCCGCGCCCGAGTCGACCCGAGGAGGTCCGCGACTATCTCGCCGCGCTCGCCGAGGCAGGGATGGTGCTGCTGCTGCCGCGTACGTCGTTTGGCGACCGCCTGCTGCGCCTCGCCGAGGACCTCGGTGTGGTCGGCACCGGCATTTTCGACCTGCAGATCGGACTCACCGCTCTCGACGCCGGCGCCACGGAGATCTGGACGCACGACCGGCGATTCAAGGGAATCCCGGGACTCCCCGCAGTCGATCCGATCGATGGCTGACGCTCCTCCGCAGCTTTCCGGCTGGGGGCGCCTGCCGGTGCCGGGGCGCGAGATCCGCGGCGAGAATCTCGCCGGAGTGGCGGGCGGGCGACCGCTGACGCGTGGCCTCGGGCGATCCTACGGCGACGCCTCGCTGCCGCCAGCGGGCAGCCTCGAGGTCGCCGGCTCGGCGCTCGCCGATCGCCTCCTCGCCTTCGACCCGGAGACCGGCGTCCTGCGCGCCGAGGCGGGACTCTCCCTGCGCGAGATCCTGCGCCTCTTCCTGCCACGCGGCTTCTGGCCGCCGGCGAGTCCGGGGACGGCGTTCGTCACCCTCGGGGGCATGGTCGCCGCCGACGTGCACGGCAAGAGTCACCACCGCGACGGCAGCTTCGGCCGGCACGTGCGATCCCTGCGCATGCTGCTCGCCGACGGCAGCATCGTCGACTGTGACCGCGAGACCCGTCGCGGGCTCTTCCTCGCCACGCTCGGCGGCATGGGCCTCACCGGTCACATCCTCGAGGTCGAGCTCACGCTGCAACGCATTCCCTCGGCGTGGATCGTCGAGGAGCGCCGGCGCTACGACGGACTCGACGATCTGCTCGCCGCGCTGCGCGCTGCGGCCGCCGACTGGCCTTACACCGTCGCCTGGATCGACACCCTGAGCTCCGGAAAGGCGCTCGGCCGGGGCATCCTCTTCGCCGGGCGCTGGGCGGAGGCCGGCGAGGCACCGCTCCTGCCGCCGCCGCCGCGCCCGCGCCGGCGTTTCCCCGTCGACCTGCCGGGGTGGTGCCTGTCGCCGTTCGTGGTGCGTCTCTTCAATTCCGTGCTCTTCGGCACGGCCCCCGCCCGGGCGCAGCGGCGCCTGCTCTCCCCGGAGCAGTTCTTCTATCCGCTCGACGTCATCGAGGACTGGAACCGGATGTACGGCCGGCGCGGCTTCACGCAGTATCAGTGCATCCTGCCCGAAGGCGAGCGCCCGGGGGCGACGCGGCGCCTGCTCGAGTTGATGAACGAGCTCGGGGGAGCATCGTTCCTGTCGGTGCTCAAGGACATGGGGGAGGAAGGGGAGGGGCTGCTGAGCTTCCCGCGACCGGGGGTGACCCTCGCCGTCGATCTGCCCGTCCGGCCCGGAATTGCGGCGCTGGTCGCGCGCCTGAATGCCCTGGTGATCGCGGAAGGCGGCCGCATCTACCTGGCCAAGGATGCGTTCACCACGGCGGAGGACTTCGCCCGCCTCGAGCCGCGACTGCCGGCGTTCCTCGCCGAGCGCGCGCGTTGGGATCCACAGGGGCGTCTCGGCAGTGCACTCTCCGATCGCCTTTTCCCCGCCGGCGCGAGAGGATGACAGGCCGGATGAGCGGCGCGCGATGAAGGTCGTCCTGCTGGGAGCGACCAAAGGCATGGGGCGGGCCCTCGCGCGCCGCTTCGCCGAGCGCGGCGACGCTCTCTATCTCCTCGGTCGCGACGAGGCCGATCTCGCCGCCGCAGCGCGCGACCTCGAGACGCGGCGCGCTCCGGGTGGCGCGGCGGGCGGAGGGATCGGCCACGGGCATTGCGATCTCGAGCAGCCGGATGACTTCGGCGCCGCGCTCGACCGCGCGATCGCGGCGCTCGGCGGGCTCGATACGGTCGTCGTCACCGCCGGACTCTTCGCCGCCCAGGATCGGCTCGAGGCCGACCCGGTCTTCCGCCGCCGCCTGCTCGAGGTCGACTTCGTGCGCACGATCGAGTTCTGCGAGGCGGCGCGCGAACGCCTCCTCGCCGCGGGCGGCGGGACGCTCTGTGTCTTCGGTTCGGTGGCCGGCGACCGCGGGAGAAAACCGGTCGTCCTCTACGGCGCTGCCAAGGCCGGCCTCGCGGCCTATCTCGAAGGACTCGACCATCGCTTCCACGCCCGCGGCCTCAGGGTGATCACGGTGAAGCCCGGCTTCGTCCGCACCGGCATGACCGCCGGGCTCCCCGAGCCGCCGTTCGCCGGTGAAGCCGACGAAGCTGTCGCCGCACACGTTCGGCAAGGCCTAGAAGGAGTGGGAGCGGGGTGGGCGTACGACTGCGGGTCCACTAGACCAACGGTTCCTTCGCCCAGTGGCGGCGAGTGCCCGTTGGCACGAAG
>JBGARM010000194.1:0-5995 GCA_044230215.1 Thermoanaerobaculia bacterium
CCAGAATCGACGACATGTCGATCAGTGAGCTCCCCGCGCTACCTGGCGTGCGCATCGGGCACCGCGGGCCAGTGCTGGTGTCGGTCTTCTTCGACTGGCCGAACGCCGCGCGGCTCCAGGCGATGCAGGCCGCTCAGCTCGACCTCGCCAGGCGCTTCGGCAAGGTGTCGGCGCTGTCGATCATCCCTCCGCTCGACACCGCGGTGCTCAAGGCCGACCCGGCGGCGGCGCAGCAGCTCTACCTCGTCTGTGAGCACGAGCCGTGCTCGACGCGGGCGATCTACGAGTGGAGCTGCGAGGCCCTCGGCCGAGGCCCTGCCGGCTGGGGAGTTCCCGCCATCTGCTGGCGCGGACTGGGTCGGGCCGGAGACGCCGCGGGCAAGCTGCTCGGCCGTCGCGTCGGCTTCGATTCGATCGCCGTCGAGCGCCTGCTGGGCGATGCCTGGTACACGCCGGCGCGCGTCGAGGCCGAAATCGGCTGGCGCGCGCGGCATCGACTGCGCGAGGAACTGCCGCGGCTCGTCGAAGGATACGGACGGGCATGAGCTCGACGCTGGCGCTCGTCGGCGCGGCATCGGCCGGCGTGACGCTGCTGCTTCTCCTGGCCCTCGAGCGCTGGGCTCCCCGGCTCGGCCTGGTCGATCTGCCGAATGCCCGCAGCTCGCACGCTCGCGCGCGGCCGCGCGGCGGCGGCGCGGCGATTGTCGCCGGAGTGCTGGCCGGCTGTCTCACCCTCGCCGCGCTGGGACTGTCGCTGCCGCGGCAGGCCGCGACCGTGCTCGCCGCCGCCCTCGCCCTCGCCGCCCTCGGGCTGTGGGACGATCTCGCTCCGCTCGGCGCAGGCCCGCGACTCGCCATGCAGGCAATGGTCGCAACGGCGGTCGTCGCCGTGCTCGGCGGCCTGCCGCGCCTGCCTCTGCCGCCGCCGGCGGACATCCCGCTGGCGGCCTTCCCCGGCGCCGCTCTGGCGGCGCTCTGGCTCGTCGCCGTCACCAACTTCTTCAACTTCATGGACGGTATCGACGGGCTGGCGGGCGGCCAGGCGCTGATCGCCGCTCTCGCCCTGTTGGCCGGCGGCGGCGTTCGTCCGGCGGCGCCGCTGCTCTGGGTGCTCGCCGTGACCCTGGTCGTCTTCCTGGTCTTCAACTGGGCGCCGGCACGGCTCTTCATGGGTGACGTCGGCAGCGGCTTTCTGGGGTTCCTCCTCGCGGCAAGCCCCTGGCTGGGCGCCCCAGCCGAGAGGGCGACGAATTTGCTGTTCGTGGCGCTGGTGATGAGCCTCTTCCTGCTCGATCCCCTGTGGACGCTCGCGGCGCGCTCGCGGCGTGGCGCCCGCGTCACGGAGTCGCATCGCGAGCATCTCTATCAGCGCCTGACGAGAGCCGCGCGCGGGCACGGTCGCGTCGCCGCGGCGCTGCTCGTCGCGGCGACCCTCCTCGCGGCGCTCGCGGTCTGGAGCTACGGGATCGCCGGTCGAACCTGGTGGGCGGTCGGCGGCGCCGTGCTGCTTTTTGCGCTCGAGGTGGTCTGGGCCCGGCGTTCAGCCGGCTGAGCCGTCGGAGCGGGCGAAGCGGTAGTCGAAGCGCGACAGCTCGGCGATCATCTGTGGCACGGTGGGCGGCTCGACGTATCCTGCCGCTGCCCAGAGCTCGCCGTTCCGCCGCTCGTCGGCAGTGTCCAGGGTGCGGTCGAGGAGGACGGTGGCCTCGGTCGGGACGACGGTCAGGTCGTCGCGCCCGAAGTCGCGCGCCAGGCATTGCAGGATCTCGTACTTCGTCACGGTACCGCAGGGCACGATGTGCTGCAGATGGGGCAGCGCGGGCTCGTGCTCCAGAATGCCCGCGCACAGGCGCGCGAACTGCAGCGAGGTCACGCCGTTCCACAGGTGGTTGACGAAGCCGTTCACCGTGCCGCCCCGCGGCTGGCCGAGGAGCCACTCGAGCAGAGAGCGCGGCGCCTTCGCCTCCGGTCCGAGGATCGAGCAGCGTAGATGGTGGACGTGCGCAGCGCGCGCTTCGCCCAGGCTCTTGGTCTTGCCGTAGACATCGATCGCATCGTGCGCATCCTCCTCGCGATAGCGCCCGCGGCTGCCCGAGTAGGCGCAGTCGGTGGCGATCTGCAAGACCCGGGCGCGACCCGCCGTGGCGTCGGCGAGGCGCAACGGCAAGAGCGCGTTGACGCGCAGGGCGCGCTCGACCTCGAAGGCGTTGTCGTCGTGGATGAGGGGTTTCAGGATGCCGATGCAGTTGATCACCCAGTCGGTGCCGGCGAGCAGCTTCTCGTCGATCGAGTCGTCTGCTCGCCAGGCGTCGAACAGCCGCCATTCGACCCCGGGGATCCGCCTGGCGAATCGCTCGGCGAGCTCCTCCTCGCGTGCCGTCGCGGTCACCCGCATGCCCGTGCGACGCGCGAGCAGGTCGACGACCATCGAGCCGAGCATGCCGGTGCCGCCGAGCACCAGGACGCGCCGGGTTGCCGCGGCCAGCGGGAGCTCGACCGGTTCAGCGCTCGACGACATCCCAGATGTTCCAGCGGCGGGCATCGAAACGCACGTCGTCGCCACGGCTCTCGGCGAGCGAGGCGGTCGAGAAGAACAGCATCGTGGCATCCTCGGAGAGCGACATGAAGCCGTTGGCGTAGCCCGGCGGGATGTAGAGGGCGCCGGGCGCCTCGGCCGAGAGGACATGGCGGTGAACCTGGGCGTCGATGGACGGTGCGTCCCAGTCGTCGATCTTCACCGCCCCGACGAGCGCCGCTCCGCGTGTCACCGAGACGTACTTCGCCTCGCGGCGATGGGCGTGCCAGGCGCGCACGACGCCGCGCCGATGGTTGCGGACGATATAGAAGCGCTGGATTCCGGAGAGGTCGAGGTCGTTGACGAACGACAGGCTGCCGCGGTCGTCGACGGCGATGCCGCCGGCGTAGAGCCGCGGCGCGTCGTCGGGCGAGGAAATGGAGGTCATGGGGTCGCTTACCTCATGTGGGTGTTGTGCAACGCCAGGAATCCCTGGTTGGTGTAGCGCGGATTGTCCACGTCCTTGAGCCGCCCGGTGTCGAGGAGAGCCTTGACCTCCTCGATGCCGTCGTCGACCGACAGTGTCGGCGCGAAGCCCAGGACGCGGTGCGCCGCGTCGCTCGACACCTGGTAGTTGCGCGTGTCTTCGAAGGTCATCGAGGTCTGCTCGATGCGCAGGTCGGGAAAGTGCCGACGCATGCGCTCGGCGAGATCGATGATCCGGACATTCTCTCGGTGCAGGTTGAAGATGCCGACGTCGATCGTCTCGAGTCCGCGCACGATGGCACGCGCCGCGTCCCTCACGTGCAGCAGGGGGCGGAACTGGTCGCCACCATAGACCTTGACCGTGCCCGTGCGATGCGCGCGCACGGTCAGCGTATTGACGACCAGGTCGAGCCGAATGCGCGAGTGGAGATCGCCGATGCCGAACAGGGTGCCGAGACGGAAGGTGAGCGCGTTCTTGCCGACGAGGCTGCGCTCGGCCTCGAGCTTGGTCACCGCATAGACCGAGAGCGGCCGGAGCGCCGAGCTCTCGGTCAGCACCGCATTCTGGGCGCCGTAGACGGAGCAGGTGGAGAGGAAGACGATGCGCCCGTCGAAGCTTCGTGCGAGGCTCTGCGTCGCCTCCTGGTTGATCGCGACGCTCACATCCGGATTGAGGGCGCAGGCCGGATCGCCGACCAGCGCGGCCAGCCAGACCACCGCGTCCGCCCAGTCGAGATGCGGCGCGAGCGCGGCGGGATCGCGGACGTCGCCGTAGGCGAAGTCCACCGGCTTGCGGTAGGACTCCTCGTAGAGCAGGGCGTCGAAGACGCGCACTTGGTGCGGCGTCGTGGCGAGCAGGTCCGTCACGGCGCCGCCGACATAACCGGCGCCGCCGACGACGAGCACCTTCACGAGCGAGATCTCCAGCCGGCCAACCAGGCCCGGGCTCGCCGCAGCCAGCCGAACGGCGCCCGGTTGGCGAACCGCCGGAAGTGGTCGTTGGCGCTGAGCGCGCCGAGAAAGCCGATGTGGTTGTCGAGCAGCAGCGCCTGTATCTGCGGCGAGGCGTGCAGCGGGAAGTCGTTCACTTCGACGACGAAGACCACGTCGGGCAGGTTGTAGGCGCGAAACGGGATCCCCGCCTGCCGCAGATGCGCGAGCGCCGCGAGGATGCCGTTGTAGACCACCTGGGCGTCGTGGAAGACGATCGCGCCGCGCGAGGCCAGAACCTCGAGCGCGAAGCGAAAGTCGGCCAACGCGGCCCGGTCGGTGTGCTCGCCGTCGATGAAACAGAGATGCGGGCGGTGGACGATGGCGGCCGGCGCGATCTGTCGCGTATCGCCGTCGATGCAGCGGACCTTGGCGACGCCCTCGGGCGAGAGCCGACGGAGGTTGTCCATCATGCGCGCGGTGGAGTTGTCCGGGTAGCGAAAGGCCGGTCCGCGAGCGTCGGGCTGGCTGGCCGGGCGCCGGTCGATCGAGTAGATGCCGGCACAGGCGTCATCGACGAGATGGGGCTGGATGCTGCCGCCGAGATGCGAGCCGATCTCGAGGTAGACGTAGGCCGGAGCCAGCCGGCGGACGGCATTCTGGCAGGCGAGCAGGGAACGCCGATCGTTCTCCGAGGACTGGCTGGGGATCGCCGAGAACAGCGTGTCATCGAGCTCCTCGAGCCGCCGTTCGAATGCGGTCACGGCGTTGTCCCCATCGTCGCTGCCGGTCGCCTCGAAAAGCTGCTCCGATTTCCGCGGTCCCCACGCGGGACCATTGTTCGGCGCTGCTGGCGGTGAATGGCAGCGGACTATAGCAGCGGCCTGCGACCGCTCCTCGACCAGCTGACTCGCAGCTGGCCGAGGAGCGAGGGCGGTGCAGGTCTCGCTGATTCCCCTGGTCCCTCTGGCTCCTCCGCACCCTCTGCTAGGCTGGCGCGCCGGTGAAGGCCTCCAGCCCGCGGCGGACGAGACTCGGCACTGGCCCGCGACAGGATTCTCCGCAGCGCGGCGTGCGCAACCCCGCCCGCACTCCTTACGCCGCCGCTCCCGCCGTTCGCGGAGAGACCTGGCGAGCCCTCTCGGGGCTCATCGTCGGCCTGCTGCTGATCGCAACTGCGGTCGCCTTCGACTCGGCGGCGAGTGATTCCTTCCGTCTCCCCAAGCTGCTGCTCGCCGAAACGCTGGGGCTTGCCTCGCTCGTCCCGCTGTGGCTGTGCGCCCTCGGATGCGCCGCGGAGCGGCCTGGGTGGACGTCGACGGCGCTGCTCGCGGCGACGCCCCTGTGGATCGTTGCGGCACTCTCCGCGGCCGGGAGCCGTCATCCCGAGGCGGCGCACGACGGGCTCTGGCACGCCAGTGTCGCCCTGGCCTGCCTGGTCGGATGGAGCACGGCGCTCGGCAGGCGCCGCCTGCGCCGGTTGCTCGACCTGATGCTCCTGCCCGCCGCACTGCTCGCGGTGATCGGGCTCCTGCAGGCGGCGGGCGGCTTTCAGCCGCTCGCCCTGCAGGTGCCCCTGGGAGCCCGCTTCGAGATGGTCTCGCTGGCCGGCAACGTCGGCGACCTGGCGATGTACCTAGCCCTGCCGACCGTCGTGGCGTTCGTCGGCGTCGTCGACGCGCGCGGCGTGCGCAGGCTCCCGCTCGCCGCGCTGCTCGCGCTGTTCGTCGGAACCCTGCTCGTCACGCGCACGGTCACCGTCCTTATCGCGGTCGCGATCGGCTGCTTCGTCGCCGGCGCGCTGTGCCTCGACCGCCGTCGCCTCCTGCGGCTCGCCGTTCTCCAGGGCTTGGTTCTGGGGCTCGGATGGCTCTTCGTGCCGGGACTCGCCGAGCGGGCGCGGCTGAATCAAGAGGCACTCCTCGCCGGGCAGGTGAACGTCCTGCTCTCGGGCCGGCTCGACGGCTGGCGCGCCGCCATCTGGATGTTGCGCGAGCATCCGCTCACCGGCGTCGGCGTGGGGGCGTTCGCGAGCGAGTTCTCGACCGCCCGGCTCGCCTTGCA
>JBGARM010000195.1:0-5969 GCA_044230215.1 Thermoanaerobaculia bacterium
GTGAACGGCGCGATGAGTCGCGACAGGGTGGTGAGGACCGTATAGAGCGTCTGATAGGCCGCTTCCTTGTTCGGATCCCTGGCGTCCGGGCCGGCGCCGGCGCTGGCCGGCGCCGCGCTCCAGAAGCGGTCCCGGCTGCGGCGGATGTACCAGTTGTTCAGGTCGTCGACGAACTCTTCGAGGCGGCGCGCGGGCTCGGCGATGCGGTAGCCGTCGAGGAGCCTGCCGACCTGATCGATCTCCTCGTCGAGCCGGTTGAGAATCCAGCGATCGAGATCGGTGCGGTCGGGATAGGCGATGGCGCGCTCCGCGCGCGGGGCCCAGCCGTCGAGATTGGCGTAGATGGTGAAGAAGGACAACGCGTTCCAGATCGGCAGCTGCAGGCCCTGCGCCGCTTCGCGCACGAGCTTCGCCGAGAAGCGCGAGGTCTGCTCCGGGTCGTTGACGTAGAAGTACCAGCGCATCGCATCGGCGCCGGTCTCGGCGATGACCCCCATCGGGTCGACGACGTTGCCGAGGCGCTTCGACATCTTGCGCCCCTGCTCGTCGTTGACGTGGCCCATGACGATGCAGTGCTCGAAGGCGACCGAATCGAAGAGGGCGCAGGCGAGGACGTGCAGGGTGTAGAACCAGCCGCGGGTCTGGTCGACCGCCTCGGAGATGAAGTCCGCCGGCGCGAACCTGCCGCCCGGGGCGACGAGCCCGGTGTTCTCGAACGGGTAGTGATGCTGCGCGAACGGCATCGCGCCCGAGTCGAACCAGGCGTCGATGACGTCGTCCACCCGGCGGAAGACGCCGTTTCTGCCCTGGTCCCGGCAGCCGTAGCACTCCCAGGTGATGTCGTCGATCGTCGGCCGGTGCGGATCGAACTGGGCGCGATCGTAGAGGTCGTCCGGGACCTTTCTCCCGGCCTCGTGGAAGAGCTCGGTGAAGGAAGAAAAAACCCTTTCGGCCGGGCAGAGGTCGCACTTCCAGATCGGCAGGGGTGTGCCCCAGTAGCGCTTGCGGGAGAGGGCCCAGTCGACCACGCCTTCGAGCCAGTTGCCGAAACGGCCCTTGCCGATCGCCTCCGGATGCCAGTCGATCGTCAGGTTCCTGGCCACCAGGCGGTCGCGAATGGCGGTCGTCCGGACGAACCAGCTCTTCGAAGCGAATTGCAGGAGGGGCGTGTCGCAGCGCCAGCAGAACGGGTAGCTGTGCTTGTGGCGCTCGGAGTGGAGCAGGAGCTGGCGCTCCTTGAGGTCGCGGGTGATCTCCTTGTCCGCGTCCTTGAACCACATGCCGGCGAAGCGCTCCAGCCCCTGCCGGGCGGCGATCTTGCCGTCCGCTTCGACCGTCTTGAAGAGCGGCAGGCCGTACTTGCGGCCGGTCGCGTAGTCGTCGGCGCCGAAGGCCGGCGCCGTATGGACGAGCCCGGTGCCGTCGGCGGCGGTGACGTAGTCCGCCGTGACCACCAGCCAGCCGTCCTCGTCGGAGGGCGGCGGCTGCGGCGCGCCGGCGGGCTCCTCGCGCTCGTCGACAGGTCCGGTGCGATAGGGGCGGTCGTAGCGCAGGCCTTGCAGCGCCTCGCCGGTGAACCGGGCGAGCGCCGGCTGGTCGCGAAGGTCCCGCTTCTGGCGCTTGCCCTCGACCTCGACCTCATAGGGGATCGGGATCTCGATCCCGTCGGCGAAGAGGAGGCGCGCCCCCGGACGGGTCGGATGCTCGACGACGCGATAGACCAGGCCGGGATGGACGGCGAGGCCCGAGTGCCCCGGCATGGTCCACGGCGTCGTCGTCCAGGCGACGAGATAGAGGTCGGTCGGGACGACGAACTCCCTGCCTTCGACCGTCGCGAGACGCCGTCCCGGACGGGCGGGGAAGAGCGCCCAGATCGAGGGGTCCTCGATCTCCTTGTAGTTCTGTGCCACCTCGTGCGACGAGAGCGTCGTGCCGCAGCGGGCGCAATAGGGTTGGACCTTGTGGCCCTCGAAGAGGAGCTTCTTCTCGTGCAGCTCCCCCAGAGCCCACCACACCGACTCGATGTAGCGGTTCGAGTAGGTGAAGTAGGCGTCGTCGAGATCGACCCAGTAGCCGACGCGCTCGGTCATGGCGCGCCACTGGCGCTCGTAGGTCATCACCGAGTCGTAGCAGGCGCGGTTGAACTGGGCGATCGAGGCGCGCGGGTCGCCGGGGACGAGCTGCTCGATGTCCTTCTTGCCGGAGAGTCCGAGCCGCTTCTCGACCTCGATCTCGACCGCGAGGCCGTGGGTATCCCAGCCGGCCTTCCTGGCGACGCGCTTGCCGCGCATGGTCTGGAAGCGCGGGAAGAGATCCTTCACCACCCGGGTGAGGACGTGGCCGACATGCGGGGTGTTGTTGGCGGTCGGCGGTCCTTCGAAGAAAGTGAATTCCTCGGCGCCGGCATTCTTCGCCACCGAGCGCGCGAAGATGCCCTCGCGCCGCCAGAGCTCCAGCACCGCCTCTTCGAGTTGCGGAAACGGGTAGCCCGCGGGCACCCGGGGAAACCTGGGAGTCGTCATCCGGCCGGCAACTGCTCGACGAACGGGCCGATGCGCTCCGCGAAGGCGACTGCAGCCTCGCTGTGCGGCAGGGTTCCGGCCCCCTCGAGAACTTCGAGCTCGGCGTTCTCGAGCGCCTGCAACCAGAGGTCGGCCGATTCGACCGGTGGATTCACCGCCTCGCGGCCCCAGACGAGGAGCGTCGGCGTCGCGAGACGCGCCAGCGCCGGGCCGATGCGGTGATTGAGGTAGCCCGAGAGATAGGCGGCGAGCGCCGCCCGGTTCTCGGGTTCGTGGGCGCCCCGGTAGTGATGATCGACGAGCGAATCGGTCACCTGCGAAGGGTCGAAGTAGACCTCCTCGGCAAGGTAGCGCTGGATGCCCCGGCGGGTCGTGTAAAGGTTCATCGCCGAGGTGCCGAAGAGCGGCAACTTGAGCAGCCGGTGGATGACGGCGTCCTTCAAGTCCGGCTCTTCGCTCGCCAGATCGATCCCCACCGGGCACGAGAGCACCAGGCCGCGGATCAGCTCCGGATGGTCGACCGCCACCTGGACGGCGTAGGCGGCGGTGAGGCCGGAGGCGACGAGCACCGCGCGGCGGCGCACGACGTCGTCGAGAAAGTCGAGCAGGAACTCGATGTAGAGCTCGCCGTCGAGCGCCGTCGGCGGCCGTTCGGAGCGCCCCCAGCCGGGAAAGTCCGGGGCGAATACCTGGAACTTCTCGGACAGCCGTTCCGCCGCCCGGCGCCATTCGAGCGAGTCGTGGCCGGGTCCGAACGAGTGCAGCAGAACGATCGGATCGCCTGCCCCGAGACGCTGGAAGACGACGTCCGCCAGATCCCAGGCGTAGCGGTGCCGGCGGCCCCAGACGGTCGGTTCGAGACGCCGCGCCTGGCGAGCGATCGTGGCGTTGATGACCGCGGGCAGGCCGATCGCCGCACCGCCCAGGAGCAAGCCACGCCAGATCCGCTGACGCCGCTTTCGACGTTGTTCTTCTTCGGAAGTCCAGGCGGTCATGGAGAGGCCAGAATACCATGCCGCCCGGCGTCGCCTGGCGTCGGCCGGAGGCGCTAGGATGAGCTGCAGAGGGGGTCTTATGGCAGTTCTGCCGATCGTTCGCATGGGGAATCCGGTGCTGCGCACGCCGGCCGAGCCGGTGCCTGCCGCGGCTCTCGCCGAGGCCGCAACGCAGCAGTGGATCGATGACATGGTCGAGACCATGCACGCCGCCGACGGAGTCGGTCTGGCCGCGCCCCAGGTCGGCGTAGCCTGGCAGCTCTTCGTCTACCAGGCCGAGGATGACGAAGATCCGGCGGCGGGAATCGCCCTCGCGGTGGTCGTCAATCCGATGGTCGAGCCGCTTGCCGGCGAGCAGGTATTCGACTGGGAGGGCTGTCTGTCGATTCCCGACCTGCGCGGGCTGGTGCCGCGCCACCCGGCACTGCGCCTGCGCGGCCTGGACCGGCACGGCCGGCCGGTCGATCGGATCGTCGAGGGCTTCGAAGCGCGCATCGTGCAGCATGAGTTCGACCACCTGAACGGCGTCCTCTTCCTCGACCGCATGCGCGATCTCGCTTCGCTCGCCTTTCTCGACGAGTGGCAGGAGTTCCTGCGCGACGCGGCCGATACCGGTTCGTCCTCCGGCGCCAAAGCCGAATAGTGAGTCTCGGGTTCCAACTGATCTGGGCCGGCCGCCACTCGCCCGAGCCCTGGGAGTCGCTGTCCGCCGACTATCGCCGGCGCATCGAAGCCTGGGTGCCGATTCGCGAGCAGGCGATTCGCGTCGCAACCGGGGGCGAAGACAGCGCGCGGCGCCGGCTCGAAGGCGAGGCGCTAAGGGCGGCAGCACCCCGACCCGCCTTCCTCGTGGCGCTCGACGAGCGCGGCGCCCTGTGGACCTCGGAGGAGCTCGCGCGGCAGGTCGAGCGCTGGCGCGCCGAGTGGCCGCACCCGGTCGTCTTCTATCTCGGCAGCGACGTCGGCCTCGATCCGGCGCTCCTCGAAGCCTGCCGACTGCGCCTCGCCTTCGGCCGCATGACCCTGCCGCATCACCTCGCCCGCCTGGTGCTTCTCGAGCAGCTCTATCGCGCGCTTTCGATCGTCGCAGGAATCAACTATCATCGCGCGACGTTGAAGTAGGACTGAAAGTCTCGAGCGCAGGGCAGTTGCGAGGAGGCAGTGGGTGGCAGCCAAAACGACGAAGACTTCCGGTAAGAGCGCGAAGCAGGGGGCGAAGGCCCGCGGCTCGGCGCAGCCGGTGCGCAAGTCCGCAGCGAAGCCGGCGAAGAAGTCGGCGGCAACGGCGCCCGGAAAGAAGCCCATCAAGCCGCTCAAGGCAGCGAAGCCGGCGGCGAAGAAGCCGTCCGCGAAGCTGCCGCCCGCGAAGCTGCCGGTCGGAAGGAAGCCGGCGGCCAAGAAGGCGGCGGCTCCGAAGCCTGCCGCGAAGAAGGCGGCCGCGGTCAAGGCGGCGCCGGCGAAGGCCAAGGCGAGCGCCAAGCCGAAGGCTTCCGCCGAGAAGCCGAAGGCGGCGGCGCGGCCGGCGCCGGTAGCCCTGCCGACACCCCGGCATCCGCAGCGCAAGAGCGAAGCCGTCCCCGCGGCGAAGGCCGGCGCGAAGGCCAGTCCGGCGGCCGCCGAGCCGGCCGCCGTGATCCGTCCGGTCGCTCCGGCGCGGCCGATGCCGCCGGCCAAGCGGCCGTTCTCGCGCGAATCCGTCCGGGTCGGCGAATCGCGGCACGCGCAGCCTTCGGGCGCGCGGCCGGTCTTTCCGGCGGAGTTCCTGGAGCGCCAGCGGGAACGGCTCGAGGTCAAGAAGCTGGAGATCCTGGCGATGTACCAGAAGGACTTGAAGAGCGGCCAGGAGTCCAACGACAGCCCGACCGAGGACCTCGTCGATCGCGCCAACAACGCCTACACGCGCGAGCTCGCCTTCTCGATCTCGGACAGCGAGCGCGAGCTCATGCACCAGATCGACCTGGCGATCGAGCGCCTGAAGTCCGGCGCGTACGGCTTCTGTCTGCACACCGGCCAGCAGATCGGGCAGGCGCGGCTCGAGGCGATTCCCTGGGCCAAGTACAGCGTCGAGGCGCAGGAGCTGCTCGAGAAGGGTCTGCTGTCGGAGGCCTGACCTAGGGCCCTCCGGCCCAAGGGCGGCCGATGCCCCCCATGCGCGTCCGCTCTTTCATCGGGCTTCTGCTCGCGGTCGCGGGAGTCGTCTACGCGGCCGTCCTGCATACCGAGAACCGCGAGCTCTTCCACCAGCGCTTTCACCTCGGGCCGGAGACCTCCATTCCGCTCTGGGGGGCGCTGGTGGCGATCTTCCTCGCCGGATTCCTGCCGACCGGCATCACCCTCGTCGTCGACACGCTGCGCCTGGGCGACGGCCCGCTCGCCGCGCTCGTCGAGGTGCTCGGCCCCGCCGGGCCGCCGAAGATCCTCCACGACCTCGCGTTCGACGTGCGCATCCTCG
>JBGARM010000196.1:0-5961 GCA_044230215.1 Thermoanaerobaculia bacterium
GTCTCGGTGCCGTCGCTTCGACCGGCGCGTCGTCGCACGACCGCATCGTCACGCAGGACTTCAGCCTGCCGACCCAGTGCCAGAGCAACTACATCTTCTCGTCGAGCTTCGGCCACGGCGACTTCTCGCACTGGAGCTCGTCGGTTCCGTAACCCGCCGCGCGCAGCCCCCCGCACGACGAAAGGGCCGCCCACCCGGGCGGCCCTTTTTTCATCCCGCAGATTTCCTCGACTGCCCGCGATCAGCTCTTGCCACCCCCGCAGCAGTGGGGGCCGCAGCAGCTTTCGACGGCGAGTTTGCCGGCGGTGGGCTGGGTCGTCGCCTGGCCGTGGCGGGCGCGGTAGGTGACGGAGCGGACCGTGCCCTTTACGTCTTCGAGCTTCGTGCCGGTGCGGGCGAGGAGGGCTTCGACCTCTTCGGGCATGGTGGTGAGCATCGTCTCCAGGTAGTCGACGTCGCGCAGGACTTCGATGTCGCCGAGGCCGGCTTCGGCGAGATCGGAGAAGTAGCGCGCCTTCTGCTCGGCGCCGGAGATGCAGCCGACGTAGCCCAGGAGGTCGGCGGCGAGGGCCGGGGGCAGCGGGCGCTCGAGCACGATGTCGGAGACCACCAGCCGGCCGCCCGGCTTCAGGACGCGGGCGATCTCGCGGAAGACCGCCGGCTTGTCGGGCACCAGGTTGATCACACAGTTGCTGGTCACGGCGTCGATCGAGGCGGCATCGACCGGCAGGGCTTCGAGCCGGCCGGCGCGGAACTCGACCTGGGCAAAGCCCATCCGCGCCGCGCCGGCGCGCGCCTTGTCGAGCATCTCCGGCGTCATGTCGACACCGATCACGTGCCCCTCCGGGCCGACGCGACGGGCGGCGAGGAAGGCGTCGATGCCGGCGCCGGAGCCCAGATCGAGCACCGTCTCGCCGGCCGCGGGCGCGAGGAAGCCGATCGGCGCGCCGCAGCCCAGGCCGAGGTTGGCCTCTTCGGGGAGCGCCGCGAGGTCGGAGGCGTCGTAGCCCAGCTCCTTGGCCACCTCGGTCTCACAGCCGGCGCCGGCACTGCAGCCGCAGCCGGAGATCTCCCCGGCGGCGATGCGGCCGTAGCGGTCACGGACCTGACTGACCTTCTCTTCCGGGTTCGAAATTTCGAGACTCATTTCGCGGTCTTTCCTTTCCGGGCGCCCGAGAGCGCCACGAGCGGGCTGTCGGGCGGGCAACAGGCCCCCGCCTGGCAGCAGTTTTCGTAGAGGTAGGCGAGGAGCTCTTCCATCGCACCGTAGTGGGCCGCGTAGCGGATCGAGCGCCCTTCGCGCTGCGAGGTCACCAGACCGGCACGCTCGAGGTGCGCGAGATGGAACGACAGGGTCGGTGCCGGCACCGCCAGCGCCGCGCCGATCTCGCCGGCGGTGAGCCCCGCGGGCCCCTGCTGCACGAGCCGGCGGAAGAGGGCGAGGCGGGTCTCCTGGGCGAGCGCGGTGAGGCGGTCGAGGGCGGTTGTCGCTTCCATGTTTCTAGAATAATCGAAACATAGTGCCGCTGTCAACTCCCGCCCCGGGGGGTATCATCCAACTCTCTTGCCGCGCTTCCTCCTCCTCGCCGCCCCTCTGCTGCTGCTGGTCTTCGCCCTCGGGACGACGACGCTCACCGCGTGCGGCCTGGCGCCCGACCTCACGCCCCTCGCGGCGCGCGGAATCGCCCGGCCGGAGGGTCTTCCGGCAACGATCCAATGGGCCTCCTGGGCTTTCGAGGGGTTGGCGCTCCTCGCCCTCTACCTCCTCGTCCGCGGTCACACGCCGCGCTGGTGGCTCGACGGTCTCGCCGCCGGTGCCGCCGCCTGGACCTTCCGCGGGCCCTTGCTGGTGCTGGCCGTCGCCGGCCTCACTCGCCTGCCGGTCGCCCCGTTCTGGCAGCTCGCCCGCGGGGCGCTGCTCCTCGACCTCGTCGCCGCCCTGGCGCTCGCGCGCCTCGCCGACCGCACGCTCGGCAGCGAGCGATGAGCGCCGCGGCGCCGCCGCAGATCGCCGCCGTCGGCGCGGCCTTCCCGCGCCACTACTACGACCAGGAGACGCTGCTCGCCGCCCTGCGCGGCTACTGGGAGCAGCGCTACTTCAACCTCGACCGTATCGAGCAGCTGCACAAGAACGTCCTGGTCGGCGGGCGGCATCTCGCGCTGCCGATCGAGGAGTATCCGGGCCTCACCACCTTCGGGCAGTCCAACAGCGCCTGGATCCGCGTCGCCGAAGAGATCGGCGGCGAAGCGGTGCTCGACGCCCTCGCCCAGTCGGGCCTCACGGTCAGCGACATCGACGCCCTCTTCTTCGTCACCGTCACCGGCATCGCGACCCCGTCGATCGACGCCCGGCTGATCAACCGTCTCGGTCTGCGCAGCGACTTGAAGCGCATCCCGATCTTCGGCCTCGGCTGTGTCGCCGGAGCGGCCGGAATCGCCCGCGCCGCCGACTACGTGCGCGGCTTTCCGGATCAGGTCGCGGTGCTCCTCTCGGTCGAGCTCTGCTCGCTCACCCTGCAGCGCCAGGACCTGTCGATCCCCAACCTCATCGCCTCCGGTCTCTTCGGCGACGGCGCAGCGGCGGCGGTCGTGGTCGGCGGTGACCGCGCCGCGGCGCTCGCCGCCGCCCGGCCGGCGGACTCCGCCCACCCGAAAGTCGCTGCGCTCGGCCCGGAGGTCGTCGCCTCGCGCTCGATCTTCTACCCCCACTCGGAACGGGTGATGGGCTGGGATATTTCGGAGACCGGCTTTCAGATCGTCCTTTCCGCCGACGTGCCGAAGGTCGTCGAGGAGCATCTGCGGCCGGACGTCGACGCCTTCCTCGCCGGGCGCGGGCTCACCCGCGGCGACATCGCTTCCTGGGTCTGCCATCCCGGCGGGCCTAAAGTGCTCGCGGCGATGGAGCAGGCGCTGGCGACGCCGCCGGGAGCTCTCGACCTCACCTGGAAGAGCCTGCGCGAAGTGGGCAACCTCTCTTCGACCTCGGTGCTGCTGGTGCTTCGAGCGACGCTTGCCGATGCGCGTCCGCCGGCCGGCAGCCTCGGTATGCTCCTCGCCCTCGGACCGGGCTTCTGCAGCGAGCTCGTCCTGCTGCGATGGTAGGTTTCAGCGCGTGAAGCTCGCTCCCGGAACGCTCTACTTCGTCCTCCTGGTGGCCGTCGTGGCGGTCGAGCGCACGCTCGAAATGGCGCTCTCCCTGCGCAATGCCCGCCGCGCCTTCGCCCGCGGGGCCGTCGAAGCGGAGTCGCGCAGCTTCTATCTGCTCATGGTCGTGGCGCACGTCCTCTTCCTCGCCGCCGGCCCCATCGAGGTGCTGCTGCTCCGGCGCCCGTTCATCCCGCCGGTGGCGATCGTCGCGACGTGGATCGTCGTCCTGACGATGGCGTTGCGCTACTGGGCGATCCTCACTCTCGGCGAGCGCTGGAACACCCGCGTCATCGTGATTCCGGGGCTGCCGGCGGTCGCTTCCGGGCCGTACCGCTTCGTCCGCCATCCCAACTACGTCGCCGTGGCGATCGAGGTCGCGGTCCTGCCGCTGGTGCACTGCGCCTGGATCACCGCGCTCGTCGCCACCGGCGGCCAACGGCCTGCTGCTCGCGGCGCGCATCCGCCATGAGGAGCGCGCGCTCGAGGCGACCGGCGACTATCGCGCGACGCTCGCCGGCCGCGCCCGCCTCCTGCCCTGGGGCGATGCATGAAGCGAGAGGAGATTCAGCGCGGCATCGCCGACGTGGCGCGCCAGCACCTCGGCTTCCGTGGCGAGTTCGATCCGCGGCTGCGCCTGGTGGAGGACCTGGGCTTCGACTCGCTCAAACTCCTCACCCTCGCCGCCGAAGTCGAGAACCACTTCCGCGTCACCCTCGAACCGGACGAAGAGGCGGGGATCGCTACCCTCGGCGATCTGCTCGCGGTTCTCCAGGCCAAGCTTCCCGACTGAACGGCCGGCACCCGCGATGCCTCTCGACACGCTGCAGCGTCTCCTCCAGCGCGCCCGGGATTTTCCCCAGGCGGGGCTGCGCCTGGTCGATCGCGCCGAGCGCGAAACCTTTCATCCCTGGGCGGCGATCGAGGAGAGGAGCGCCTATGTCGCCGGCGCGCTGGCGGAGCTCGGTATCCGGCCCGGTGAGCGCGTCGGTCTGATCTACCCCACCTCGGCGGAGTTCTTCGACGCCTTCTTCGGCACCCTGCTCGCCGGCGCTGTTCCCGTACCGCTCTATCCGCCGGTGCGCCTCGGCCGTCTCGCCGAGTACCACCAGCGCACGGCGGCGATGCTCACCGCCGCCGGCGCGCGTCTGCTGCTCGCCGACGGCCGCGTGCGCGCCCTGCTCGGCGAGACCCTGGCGGCGGCGAAGCTCGCGCTGGGCGGCCGCACCTTAGCCGAGCTGCCGCGCCACGCCCGGCTGGCGAGCGACGGTGCACCCGGGGACCTGGCAATGGTGCAATTCTCCTCCGGCACGACGGTCGAGCCCAAGCCGGTGGCGCTCACCCAGGCGGCGGTCCTCGCCCAGGTGCGGGCGCTCAACGCCCTGTGGCCGGCGGGCGGCGAGGGCCCCGGCGCCGTCACCGGCGTCTCCTGGCTGCCGCTCTACCACGACATGGGGCTCATCGGCTGCGTCTTCCCGGCGCTCGAGCGGCCCTCGGTCCTGACCCTCGTGCCGCCGGAGGCCTTCGTCGCGCGGCCGGCGCTCTGGCTGCGCGCGCTCGGCCGGCACCGCGGCACGATCTCGCCGGCACCCAACTTCGCCTACTCCCTCGCCACCGAGCGCATCCGCGACGAGGAGATGGAAGGCATCGACCTGTCGGCCTGGCGTTTCGCGCTCTGCGGCGCGGAGACCGTCGTGCCGGAGGTGCTGCGCGCCTTCGCCCAGCGCTTCGCGCGTTGGGGCTTCCGCGCCGAGGCGCTGAAACCGGTGTACGGCCTGTCGGAGGCGGCGCTGGCGGTGACCTTCGCCGACCTCGAGCGCCCCTACGTCGTCACCGCTTTCGAGCGCGGCCCCCTCGCCGACCGCGGCGAAGCGATCGCCACTGCACTCAGAGTGGGCGCAGGAGGCGGCACCGAGGTGCCGGCGGAGATCGTTTCGGTCGGCCGGCCACTCGCCGGCTTCCGCCTCGAGCTGCGCGACGAGGGCGGCGCCGCCTTGCCGGAGAACCGGGTCGGGCGCCTCTTCGTCGCCGGACCGTCGCTGATGAGCGGCTATCTCGATCAGCCGGCGGCCACCGCTGCCGCACTCCGGGACGGCTGGCTCGACACCGGCGACCTCGGCTTCGTGCACGCAGGCGAGCTCTACCTCACCGGACGCGCCAAGGAGATTCTGCTGGTGCGCGGGCGCAACTACGCGCCGGCCGACCTCGAGCTCGCGGTCGCCGACCTGCCCGACGTGCGGGCGGGCTGCGTCGCCGCCGCCAGCCATCTGCCGCCGGGACGCGACACGGAAGCCGTCGTACTCTTCGTGGAGCACGCCAAGGGAGTCGCGCCAGAGCGTTTCCCGGCACTGCGTGCGCGGGCGCGCGAGGCGGTGCTGGCGCGCGTCGGCCTGGCGGTCGACGCGGTCGAGGTGCTCGCGCCAGGCACGCTGCCGCGCACCTCGTCGGGCAAGATCCGCCGTGGCGAGGCGATGAAGCGCCATCTCGCCGGCACGCTCACGCCGCCCGCGCCGGTCGGGCCGCTGCGTCTCGCCGGCGCCCTGGTGCGCTCGCGCCTCGCGCACTGGAGGGCCGGAAAAGCAGTGAAAACGGGGAGGACCGAACGATGAAGAACGGCGAGATCGTGATCCGGCGCGGCGAGATGGCGGACATCCCGTGGCTCAAGCCGATCGAGCGCGCGGCCACCGGCCGCTTCCGCGGCCACCCGGCGTTCGAGCCGTTCTGGGAGCAGGACTTCACCCCCGAGCTCTTCGCGCGTCACGTGCGCGACCGCACCCTCTGGGTCGTGACGCTGGACGATTCGCCGCCGGTGGCGAT